>CAYMND010000037.1:0-12092 GCA_964391685.1 uncultured Clostridia bacterium
ACAAACCTGCCAATGGACAAGCTTGACAATCGGCATTTCCATCGGTCATCACCTCAAGCTGCCCTTCAATCAACGAACGACGCAAGCACACAGGATATTCATCTTTATTCAATCTTCTGATGGCTTCGATGAAGCCGCGACTGCAGCCGGATTCGGCAATCAAATCGTCTATCTCCGTTTCCATGCCTGTTACAAGACTCCAGGCGCTGATATAGCCCGGAATGGCCGAGAGAATATCACAGCTTTTCTGAACCAGTCCCACCAGATCATCTTCGGATACCATGAGGTGCATGAATCGGCGTGATGCTTTCAGCAACTCTTCGGAATGCTGCCGGCTTCTTTCCCTTTCGTTTGGGTGCGATTTTTCATTCTGTGAAAACATTTTTCAGTTTAATTCAGGTTGCCTCCATTTTCAATAGACACTTTCCTCCTCATCGCCCAGCCAGGAAAAGGTTCAGCAGAACACCCGAAAAGTCCAGGATGAAAAGAAAACGGAAAGTATGTATCATACTTATAAATGAATAAAGCTGTACTCACCTGGTTATACATGCTGTCGATTCTCAGTGTCAGCTCTTTTTCAGTTGAACAGTCTACGATCCGCTCAGATTATTCTATCCGGAACTGGGGCATCGAGGACGGTCTGGCTCAAGGTTCCATTGCCTGTATCGCCCAGACATCGGACGGATACATCTGGATGGGAAATCAGGAATCACTCAGCCGTTTCGACGGCGTGCGGATCAAGAATTTCACCAGCCGAAACACGCCGTCACTGAAGACCAGCTGGACCCAAAGCCTGGCCATATCAACCGATCAGAAGCTCATCATCGGGACATGGCGGGGCGGTATATACAAAATGACCGAAGGCGGATTCCAGCCCCTGTTCGAGGGAGAGCACCCGGGACTCCATCAGTCCATCATCTATGCCCTGGCATGCACCGAAGACGGAACGGTATGGGCCGGCACCTCCAACGGTCTGTTCTCCATTAAAAACGGTACCGTTAGGGCTTTCAACAACCCGGACCGATTCAATGTCCATACGGTACGAAGTCTGCTGGTGGACCAGAAAGGAGTGATATGGATCGGCAGCGAAGATCAGGGATTGTGGTCCCTGAACGACGGTAACTTCTCTCATTTCAGTTTGGAAAACGGCTTGCGCAGCAACCGGATCTGGTCACTGGCCAGAGACAACGATCAGGGAATCTGGATCGGATGCGAGCATGTCCTGACTCATTACGACGGGAAACGCTTTGTTTCCTATCCGGTTCCGGTCAGCAAACTTCCGACAATGATCACCGGGATCATCCATTCAGCCAGCGGTCCGGTATGGTTGAGCATGACCAATGAAGGCGTCTGGGTATTCGACAACGGCCGGTTCGACTCCATAACCGATCGGGACGGACTGCCGAGCAATCTGATTCTTTCAATATTCGAAGATCGTGAAAAAAACATTTGGGCGGGCACCAGCGGCAGCGGCGTCTCTCAACTCGTACGCAATCTCGTCCGCATTGTTTCACGGGAGGAAGGATTGCTGGCCAAAGAGGTCTGGACGGTCATGGAGGCTCAAGACCAAAGTCTCTGGATCGGCACCCACGGCGGAGGCCTGGGGCATCTGCAGAAAGGAAAAATAACCAACTATACGATCGAAGACGGCCTCACCTCCATGCAGATCACCGCACTCCATCAATCCCGAAAAGACGGTTCAATCTGGGTGGGAAGTGAAGACAACGGCTTCATGAAAATCGAAAATGACATGATAACCCCGTATCATCTGGGTTCCAGTGTAGCGGAAAATGCGATCTACTCCATCGAAGAACAGGACGATGGAGTGATGCTCATCGGCAGCGCTGCGGGAATCGCGTACTGGAAGAACGGGAAGATCGAATCCCGTATCACCACCGATGAAGGGCTCAGTCACAATGCGGTACGAGAATTTGCCAGAGGACGGGGTCAAAACGAATTCTGGGTTTCCACCGACATCGGGCTCAACCTGATCCAGAACGGCCAGGTCGTCTCCTCCTGGTTCAAATCACATGGACTCAGCGAAGACGCACTCAACGGGCTCTACTTTGACTCGGAAGACAATCTTTGGATCTGCACCTACGGCAATGGAATCGTTCATTTCAAAAATGGACGATTCACGGCGATCACCAGTTCCAGCGGTCTTCACAACGATGTGGTCTACGATATTGTCGAAGACGGCAAAGCCTGGTTCTGGATGAGTTCCAACCGGGGCGTGTTCGCCGTTCGCAAAGCGGAACTGCTGGACTTCGTCAAGGGTGATGTCAACCGGGTTTCCTGTTTTCATCTGGGCATCGGTGACGGCCTCAGATCACTGGAGTGCAACGGCGGCCGACAGCCGGCGGTCTGCTTGACCCGGTCCGGTCTGGCCTGTTTCGCCACCATCGACGGCGTGGCCATTCTGGACACGAAACAATTCAAGACCGATGAATCGGCGCCGCCGATAATCATCGAAGAAATCACGGCAAACAACAGAAGTGTCCAGATCACCGATGCCATTTCCATTCCCCCAGGGAAGCGAAACTTCGACATCACGTTTACGTCCCCCACTTTTTCGGCCCCGGAAAAAATACATCATCAGTACCGGCTCGTGCCGTTCGAGGAAAACTGGCAGGACAGTAAGGATCTCCGCAGGGCTCATTACACCAACATTCCGCCTGGACAATACGATTTTGAATTGAGAAGTTCCAACCGTTTCGGTATCTGGAGCGAAACGACCAGCCGACTGCCGATAGAGTTCCGTCCGTTTTTCTATGAAACCGTTTTTTTCCGAATTCTTGTCATTCTATTGATCACCGCTCTGGTTCTCTTCTACCTGAAGCAACGCACGCAACATCTTCAGAAAAGCAAAAAGGCGCTCGAAGACGCAGTCACTCAACGGACCAAGGAATTGAAAGCCGCCTACGACCAGATGGAACACCTGTCACTGACCGACACCCTCACATCCCTGTTCAACCGACGCTACTTCCACAACATCATCGACCGTGAAATCAGCCTTACACTGCGCAGTTTGAGTTCCCCACACATCAGAACGGTCTCTTTCGTCATGGGATTTCTGATGATCGACATCGATCATTTCAAACAGATCAACGACCAACACGGTCACTTGTGCGGTGACCAGTTTCTGCAGAAAATCGGCAAACGATTCATCGAAACCCTTCGGGCCAGTGACCTGATCGTCCGGTGGGGCGGAGAAGAATTTCTCATCCTTTCCAAAGAAATCGATTTTGAAGGAGCCAGACTCCTCAGCCGGAGACTGCTCTTTGCGATAAACAAGGAACCGTTCATCATCAACGATCTTCCGGTAAAAGGCACCATTTCCATCGGATTCTGCCCCTTTCCCATTCTGCCCAGAGATCCCAGATGCTTCAGCTGGGAGGACACGGTGAATCTCGCCGATCAGGCTCTATATCATGCAAAACATTCCGAGCGCAATTGTGCCGTGGGTATCCGCATGAACACCGAACTTCTGACTCCTGAAAACATGTGCCTGATCCGTGATGATTTCAAACGATCACTCAACGAAAACCTGATCGAACTGGTGACCGAGAGGATATGACCGGCCTTCCCCCTCCCGCCGGTACGGGAGGGGATTATCCCTTTCTCATTCAATCACTTGCTTTAATCTTGGCGAATACCGTATAGAGGCACGGGATAAAAAACATTGTCAGGAAAGTCGTGGCCATGAGGCCTCCGATCACCGCAACAGCCATGGGCGCACTCATCTCACCGCCCTGCTTGGTGGTCATGGCCATCGGGATCATACCGGTTATGGTGGTCATGGAGGTGATGAGCACCGGTCGCAGACGGGTGGCTGCCCCGCTGACCACAGCTTCCAGCCTGTCCATTCCCTCTCCGATCAGCTGATTGATGTAATCCACCATGACAATGCCGTTGTTGACGGCTATACCCGTTAGAATGATGAACCCCATGAACGAGCCCATGTTGATGGTGGTCCCGGTGACGAACAACAGGACCACAACCCCGATGAAACCCAATGGGATGGTGAACATGTTGATGAAGGGAAACTTCAGGTTCTCGTAAAGAGAAGCCATAACGGCAAAAACCAGCACCAAAGCGATCAAAAGGGCAAAGCCCAAAGTGGAGAAGGTTTCGGTCATATTCTCGTACTGGCCCGCCATCTCGATGAAATAACCATCCGGCAGATTGGTTCTGATACCGGCTGTTTTTTTCTTGATCTCTTCAACAATGGAACCCAGGTCACGCCCGATGTAGTTGGCGCCGACCGTCACCTTGCGCACCATATTTTCCCGATCGATGCGCACCGGTCCGAACAGGCTCTTGAAATCAGCCAATGCAGAAAGGTAGACCTTGTCCCCGCGAGGAGTCCGGATCGGCAGTTTTTTCAGATCCTCCACCGAGGCCCTGTCACCTTCACTCAACCTCACCCGGATATCCCGGTCCTCCCCCTCCAGAAACATGCGGGAGACCACTGTACCAATGGTATATGTCCGTACCTGGCTGGAAATATCATTCGGGGTCAGTCCCAGTTTGGACGCTTCCTCCTTGCGGATGTGCAGCTGCAGCTCGGGTTTGCTCTTTTCCAGAGAGACTTTGATGTCACGGATCCCTTCAATGTCGGCTATGGCCTCGTGAACACCACCGGCAATCACTTCGAGCCGGTCCATATCGCTTCCATAGCAGTTGATTTCGATGGGATTGTTCGAACTCCCCATCATCGAAGCCCCGGCGATATCGATGGCGGTGATGTACCCCTTCTCCAGCTTCGGAAACGATTGCCGCCAGCGTTCCAGTATCTCTTTGTCCGATTCTGCCCTTTCGTCGCTCGGCTTGAGATAGGCGTATATGATCGCCTCGTATGAGCCGGCAGCTCCCGTACCGCTGGCCGTATCCTGGGCACTCATCTCACTGGTACCCACTTGAATGAATGTGGTGATGACGTTGGGATCCTTCAAAGACTGATCCTCAAGGTATCGGACAATGCGATCGGTCTCCTCGATGTTGGTCCCGATGGGCATGGTCAGTTTCAGGTACAACATGGCGTTATCGGTGGATGGCATGAACTCCGTTCCCAGGAATGCAGCACCGATCATACTGAGGATGAAGACGACCACAATTCCGCCCAGCACTTTCTTCCGGTTGGCCAGCGCCTTGCGCAGCCAGGACTCGTATCGCTTGCGAACCGGTGTGAACCGGTCTTCTCCCAGGGCGACGATGCCCTCGGCCAGTGTACCGCTTTTTTTCTTGTGTACCCTGAACATCCAGGCCGCCAGCATCGGAACAATGGTCAGGGCCACAAACAGAGAGGCCAGCAAGGCGATAATCACCGAAACAGCGAGGCTCATGGCCATTCGGCCGGCGATACCCGTGGCAAACATCATCGGGAAAAAGACGGCCACTGTGGTCAGGGTGGATCCGGCGATGGCCATTCCCACCTGTGACGTTCCCTTGCGGGCCGCCTCGGTGGGACTCATTCCTTCCTGAAGGTGTCGGTATATGTTTTCGATGACCACCACGGCATTGTCCACCAGCATCCCCACTCCAAGGGCGAGACCGCCCAAGGTGATCAGATTAAGGGTATAGCCCATGATATAGAATGCGATGAAGGCTACGACGATAGACAGGGGGATGGTGATGCCGATTGCAATCGTCGGTTTGAGGTTGCGAAGGAAAAGAAAAATCATCAGCATGGCCAGAAGACCGCCGATGATGATGTTGACCGTCGATTTATTGGACATCATCTCGATAATGCGCGACATGTCGAGCCAGACATGGAATTTGACACCTTCTTTCAAGGTCGGTTCGATATCGTCCAGGATCTTCTTCACCTGTCGTGCGACCAGCACCGAATTGGCACCGGAACTCTTCGTGACCATCATCATGACACCCTGTGTGCCGTTCAGACGGAGTTTGAGCCGTTCCTCTTTCGGAGCTTCCCTCACGGAACCGATATCCTTGAGAAACACCGAGGCTCCGCCGGGACTTGTGCCGACCAGTATGTCATCAATTTCTTCGATGGTCTTGAACTCACCCATACTGCGCAGCAGGAATTCGCGATGATTCTC
This sequence comes from uncultured Clostridia bacterium, assembly GCA_964391685.1. Taxonomy (GTDB): domain Bacteria; phylum Acidobacteriota; class Aminicenantia; order UBA2199; family UBA2199; genus CAYMND01. The sequence continues at coordinate 6,066 of CAYMND010000037.1, forward strand.
GGTCATGTACCCGGCGGGAAGGTTGATGTTCGACACCTGAATGGCGGCTTCCACCTGCCCGATATTCAAGCCCCTCGCCTCCAGTTTTCCCTTGTCGATACTGACCAGGACTTCATTGACTTCGGGAGAGAACACCGAAGCCGAAGCCACTCCCTCTATCCGTTCCAGACGGGTGGCCACTTCATTATCGATATAATCACGCAGTTTACTGAGATTCATTCCACCGCCGGTAATACCGTAGGCGATAATCGGCATCTGCGAGAAATTGAACTTCATGACAAAGGGTTCGTCCGCACCATCGGGAAGAAACTGTGAGTACAAACCGATGGTATCCCGCACGTCCTGAGCTGCGAAATCGAGGTTGACTCCCCATTCGAACTCGATCATGATCACCGATTGTCCTTCCAAAGAAATCGAAGTGAGTTTCTTGATATTGGATACCGTCGAGACCCATTGCTCCACCGGCCGGGTGACATTCTGTTCGATGTCCTCGGAAGAAACACCGCTGTAGGTGGTTATGACGCTGATATAAGGATAATCCATATCCGGAAGCATATCCAGGCCCAGCTTGGAAAAGGCGATCATCCCCAATATGACAATGACCAGGACGACCATGGACATGGTCACCCTTCGCTTGAGGGAAAAATCTACAATTTTCATGTCAGTCTCCTCAAAAAACCACTGCCTGGCCTTCCTGCAGATCGTAGTTCCCTTCGACAATCACATTCTGCCCTGCGCTGACCCCCTGTTCCACAATAAATTCATTCTCGTTGGCGATGCCTTTGACAATTTCCACCTTTCTGGCTCTGCCGTTTTCCACAACCATAACGTATTTTTCCTGCAGCAGGGCGCTCAGAGGCAATGTCAGGACATTCTCTTTTTTTTCGATCTCGATCCGAACATCAGCGAATATATTGGCTTTGATCCTTTTTTCATCGTTTTTTACGACGATTTCCACCCGAAAGGTCTTGGTGTTCAGGTCAGCGGCCAGGTTCTTGCTGTAAATCTGCCCGGACACTTCATCCTCCATACCGAACGGCTTGACCCTGCATTCCTGACCGATATTCACTTTTTCGACATCCTCCGCCGTCAGGTCGACCACCACCTTCACTTTCGACAGATCCAGCAGTTCCAATACCGACTGCCCGGTCCCCATACCGGGATTGATCATGTCTCCTTCCTCCATGTTCTTGGCGCTGACGATACCGCTGAAGGGTGCCCTCATATAGCTCATGGAGATATTGTACTTCACGATCTCCAGGTTCGCCCTGGCGCTTTCCAGTTGTGTCCGGGCGCTGGCATAGGCCAGCTGGGCCTTCTCGTACTGGTATGAAGAGACTGCTTTTTTGTTGAAGAGATTCTCCATTCGGTCATAGTTGAGTTTGGCGTCCTGGTAATTCTTTTCGGCCACATCACATACCGCCACCGCCTGCCTCAGCTGAAGCTTGAGAGAAGTGAGGTCGAGCTCTGCCAGCAGTTCTCCCGACCGGACTTCCTCACCGACCTTCCGGTAGATCCGGGCGATGCGGCCAGACACTTCCGGAGTGATGTTGGCAGTCTGCCAGGCGTAAACGGTCCCTTTATAGTTGATGAATTTCTCAAACGATTTCACTTCGGCTTTGGCCACTTTCACCTTGAATCGGAATTCCTGGATGTTTTCAGTTTTCTGTTCTTCCTTCCTGCAAGACGTCAGAAGAAACAGAATCGCCACAGGAAGTATCCATAATTTCTTCATTTCTCTCCTCCTCGATATTGTATTCCGACAAGCTTTTCCAACTCGGCGATATTGATATTGCAATTGAACAAGGCCTGCAGCAGCGCCACCCTGGCGTTCGTCAACTCGTTGAACGAGGTGTTGAGCTCCAGGATGGAGATCATACCTTCACTGTAATTCAATTCCGCAATCCGCACACCTTCACCAGCCAGTTCCAGATTCTTTTGTGCCTGGTTGATGTTGTCGAACTCCTGTTTAATGGTCTTGTAGCGGTTTTCTACCTCCAGACGGGTGGCCGATGACAGCATCTGTTTGTTCAAATCCATAATCTTCCGGCTTACCCGGAGTTCTCCGACCTGTGCGTTCCGGCTCAGACCGGGAAAAATGGGGAAGCTGACCGCCAGGTTGATGGAATAGTTGTTCTCCCAGTTTCCCTTGTGAAAATTGAAAAAATCGGAACGATAGCTGTAGCTGGCCACCAGAGACACCGACGGAAGATATTGCCCGTAGGCGATTTTCAGCAGATTGGCCAGTTTCTGCTTCTCGAAATCGATCTGCCTGAGCTCGAACCGATTTTGCAGTCCCATTCCCAGTAGTTTGTCCAGAGAAGAATCGAATTCCGGTACGCTCAGTTTTCCAATGATTTTCGGTTCCACATCTTCCGGCAGCTGAAGGATATTCTTCAAGCTGAGAACGGCAATTTCATATTGGTTCTGTGCCCGGCTCACCTCCGGTATGATCGAAGATGCAGACAGCTGTGCCCGCAGCAGATCGTATTGCGAAACAAGCCCGAGCTCGAAACTCTGCCTGACATTCTGCAGATTTTTCTCCATCAGATCCCGGGCTTCCCGCTGAGCCTTGAGATATTCCTGCATGACCAGAATATTGAAGAAACTCTTCTTCACCCTCAGAATGGTTTCTTCCCGACTTTCCGCAAGCTGTTCCTTTGAACTCTTCAGGTCGATCAGGGAGTTTCGGAAACCCAGATACGCTTTTCCCCCGGTGAATATCGGCTGTAGAATCTGGAGGGTGAACTCATAATTTTTGGTAAAATCCAGTGAAACCTGCTGCGGATCACCACCGGTGAAAGAGGGTATCTCCAGAATCTGGAGTTTTTCATCCAGGTTCTTGTATCCATCCAGGGTAACCTGTGGCAGAAAGCCGATGTTCTTCAAGCGCTGACGGTATATATCCACCTGTTTCCGGCTTATTCTGTAGCTGAAATCATTGTTCAAAGCCAGGTCGATGGCTTTCTCCAGACTGAGATCGATTTCTTTCGCTCCAGCCCAAAGGAAGTTCAGTATCAAAAATGAAAATAAAACCGTTCTTCTCATTTAACTTCCTCCTTTTCACGCTGTTTCTCATGTACTTTTTCTCCCTGCTTCCCCAGAGCCACCAGGCCGCTGAGTGCTCCCATATTCATTGAATCCAGGGCCGAACTGGGCACGATAACCATTGAACCTTTTTCCTTCAACCCTTCAAACAGCATATTCATGCCCCGCAACTGCAGCGCTACCGGGTTGTCCTGATATTGTCGGCTGGCATCGGCGAAATTTCTGGCGATTTCCGTTTCCGCAGTACCGAGTATCACCCGGGCATGCCTTTCTCTCTCTGCCTGCGCCTGCTTGCTCATGGCATTCGAAAGGCTTTCCGGAATGACGATGTCCTTGATACCGACATATTGACAAGTAATGCCCCAGGGATTGGTCAATTCATCGAGAGTCTCCTGCAATGTCGCGGCAATTTTATGGCGGTTCTGCAAAAGATCTGCCAGATGGTGTTTGCCGATGGTATCTCTCAATCCGGTCTGGGCGATATAGGCCACGGCTTCTTTGTAGTTCTGGACCTCGAGCGCCGCCTTCTCGGCATCCCATACCATCCAGTAAACCACCGCATCGACATTGACCGGCACCGTATCGGCAGTCAAGGTCTGTTCCGCCTGGAAATCGGTTACCCTCACCCGCTGATCGATATATTTATATATTGTATCAATGAACGGGATGATGAAAAAAATTCCGGGTCCCCTGAGGTGCTTGAATTTCCCGAGACGAAGCACCACCGCCCGCTCCCACTGCTCCGCAAGACGGACGGAAGTGGCTGTCGATATCACGAACAGACCGATCAACCCCAGGATCCATTCATCTGCCAGCCGCAGATAATGAAGTCCCGCACAGACACCGATTCCGACGAGGAAGATGAGAATGGACATGCGGTTGAACGGTTTCTGATCATCGAGAATTCTGATCATCTGCTTCATTGTTTTTTCCCTCCATTGCGATTCGAAAGCTCACTGATCACATCTTCAATGGAAAAACCATAATGTGCCGACATGGTCACGAACTCATCGCATATCTGCTTCAATTTGTTCTGCTGTTCCTTCATCGGAATATCGAACTTGGCATTGCCGATAAAAGTCCCGGTCCCCTGCTGAGTTTCAAGAATATTCTGAATTTCCAGCTCTTTGTAGGCCTTGATAACGGTGTTGAGATTGATTTTGAGTTCAACTGCCAGTGAACGGGCGGTGGGCAACTGTTCCCCGATAGCCAGGCGTCCGGTGGCGATACCGTACCGGATCTGATCGATGATCTGTCTGTAAAACGGAATCCCGCTTTTCGGATCAAGCATGAACTTTATCATATATGCCGACTCCTTGCCGTACTATTTTGATATAACTCTATATTTTTAATACTTTAATTTTTTATCTCTTTGCTTTTTAAAAGTCAATACACCCGATTGTTTTTTTTTAAAAAAGGTTCGTCTCAAAGATCGCTCCCGATGCTCCGGCAAACGAAACCGGTTTGATGTCCGATGATTTCACAGAAAAATCTATCCCGGAACCGACTTACGATATCTGCTTGTCCAGAACACAAATTGCCCGGCTCAGCCCTCTCAATGCAGCTCGGATAATGCTGCCATCCAAATGTTCGACATCATCCATCCGGGTATGGTAGACCAGACCGTTGCGGACCAGGCTGGTCGAGATTCCGATCAGCGAAGCCGTTTCGTAACCGGCAGCGGCGTAGACAGCTGCATCCGTACCTCCCCCTCCCAGAGGAAGCTTCTTCAGCTTCACGTCCAATCCCATCCGCTTCCACTCTTTTTTCAGTTTTCTGTTCAAATCACCGGAGAGAGATACCCATCCGTTTCGGTCCGTTTCCAGCAGAGTCAGATCATCAAAATGGTGAAGACTGTCTATATTGATAACCGTCAAAGGGCTTGAATCCAACAGTTCACGGTGCTCCCGCAGAAAAAAATGAGCACCCCGCATGCCGATCTCTTCTCCGTCATGGCTGACCAGAATCAATCGTGTGGTATCCAACCGCTTCCCGTTCTTACCGAAAAGATGCGCCAATCGGATCAGAATGACGGATCCCAGAAGATTGTCTCCGGCACCGGGCGTCCCTTCCGAACGGTAGAAGAAGAAGAATGGAGTGATGAATATCACTCCGACTGCCAGACTGAAAGGCATGATCTCTTTCAGAAAAGCGTGTACACCGGGCAAAGGAAGGACCATTAAGATGAAAGCCGACGTATTCAGTGTGTAGAGCATCATGGCCGCGATCAACCGAAAAGGATACAGTACCTGACACTCTTCCAGAAATCGGCACCGTTTCGCGCTGTCGTGATGAGCGCATAAAAGAATCTGCCGCTCGACTTCTCCATTGGGTTCAATCACGCCGGCCACATTCAACCCTTCCTTTTGTTGGAACAGTCGGTCGAACAATCCGTTCAAGAAAATATAATGAACCAGTGTGTATATAAATCCCGCCAGAAGAATCATCAGGGCAAGCATTTCACGATTCATGACGTAAAGACCGGTGGCCAGTAAAAATCCGAAGGCGGTAACGCCCGGTATGCACCAGAAGCTGTCCGGATGTATATGAAATTTCTGAAGCCAGCTTCGGTCGCACTCTTTCCCGAAGCGCTCCTCCAGTTCGACGGCCGCACCGAGACATCCGGGAGTTCCCGCCAGGCGCGGTCCAAACCGTTCAATCAGATGATCCACCGATTCCGTTATTCCGCAGTTATCCTCATCAAATCTGTTCTCCGATCTCTGAGTCAGATCACCTTCAGTCTCTTTTTTCATGACATCATCTTATATCACGACAGCAAAGACAATATCCAGGTACAATCCTCTTCAATAGTCAACTTTGTGAAACTCTGTTAAAATGATGATATGTCTGATAGAACCATTGTTCTCGATCATCCGGGCGACACAGAGCAGCAATTCGACAGAATTCGCCTTCATCTGATTCAGCGGGAAGAACTTCTTCATCCGAAAGCCGCCAGAAGCGTCAACTCGAAAAGGATTC
>CAYMND010000038.1:0-2206 GCA_964391685.1 uncultured Clostridia bacterium
TCTTCGAAGGTAAACCGCTGTTCCCCTTCGGATTCGGTCTCGGCTACTCGGAATTCGCGTACTCCGCCATGAATGCCGATGTCGAAGTGTCCCGGGTCCGCGTATCCCTGTCGGTTGAGAATTCCGGCGCAATGGCCGGTGAGGAAGTGGTCCAGTTGTACGTGGTCAAACCGGCCCGCCACCAACGCAATCCGATTAAGTCCCTCTGCGCCGTACGGCGGGTGTTTCTTCGTCCCGGGGAGAGAAAAACGATCGAACTGACGGTGGATTGCAAAGACCTTGCCGCCTGGGATGTCGAGCGGGACCGCTTCGAATTGACTCCGGGACCGTATATTTTCCGTGCCGGCCCCGACAGCAGTCGGTTGACGGTTTCGGCGACCGTAACAATGAAATAGGAGAGTTATGATCCAATGAGCATGAAGAAAATTTTTCTTACGATGGTGCTATCGATTTTTATGGCGGGATTCTCCTTTTCCATCGAAGATGAGTACGCCGTCTACGTACCGGAACAAAATCCGCAGGTTGCCGCCAAACTGAAGGACTGGCAATCCCTCAAATTCGGGCTGTTGATGCATTGGGGAACCTACAGCCAGTGGGGCATTGTCGAATCCTGGACTCTGTCGCCGGAGGAATACGACTGGTGTGCGCGCACGGAGGGAAACCATCCGAACGACTACTCTCTGTACAAGAAGGAGTACGAAGACCTGAAGAAAACCTTCAATCCCAAGGATTTCGATCCGGGGAAGTGGGCCCGGGCCGCTCGGGAAGCCGGCATGAAGTATCTGATTTTCACCACCAAGCATCATGACGGCTTCTGCATGTTCGACTCGAAGTACACCGATTACAAGGTGACCGACCCGGAATGTCCATTCTCGGCCGACCCCAGGCGTGACATTACCCGGGAAATCTTCAACACCTTTCGCCGGGAGGGATTGTGGACCGGGGCCTACTTCTCCAAACCCGACTGGCACTGCCCCGATTACTGGGATCCGAAGTATCCTCCCCGGGATCGCAACGTCAATTACGAACCCGAAGCCAACCCCGAGCGTTGGGAGCGTTTCATCCGGTTCACCCACAACCAGATCCTGGAGCTGTTGAAGAACTACGGCCGGATCGACATCCTCTGGCTGGACGGCGGTTGGGTGGCCAAAAGGTCGAAGGCGGAGATTCTCGACTGGTATCGCAAGAACGTGGAGGAAACGAACAACGGATACCTGACCCGGCGCATCGTCAACCAGGATATCCGCATGGACGAACTGGTGGATAAAGCCCGGGAGATCCAGCCGGAGCTGATCGTCGTCGACCGGGCTGTGCCCGGAAAAAACCAGAACTACCTGACTCCGGAGAACAAGGTTCCGCCGGAGGCGCTGCCCTACCCCTGGGAATCGTGCATTATTTCCGGCGGCGGCTGGTCCCACACCCGGGACGCCCGATACATGAGCGGCCGGGAAGGCGTTCAACTGCTGGTGGACATCGTGGCCAAGGGCGGGAACCTGCTGCTCAACATCGCGCCCACACCGGAAGGGAAGTGGCAGCCCGGAGCCTATAGGCTGCTGGAGGAATACGGATCGTGGCTGCACGTCAACGGCGAGGGGATATACGGCAGTGAGGCTCTGGCACCCTACAAGGAAGGTCGGATCTGCATGACCCGGAAAGGCGGCAACGCCTATTTTTTCTACCTCTGCGGAGAAAACGAAACGGAATTGCCCGGAGAAATCGCAGTTGCCTCTCACCGGCCCGCTCCCGGGGCCTCGGTCACTCTGCTGGGTCACCGGGGGAGGTTGAGATGGCAAGCGTGCGAAAAAGGATTCAAGGTTTTTCTGCCGGAAAGCGTCCGACGGAAACCGCCTTGCCGCTACGTCTGGACCTTCAGGGTGTCTGCAGTGCAATGAAGTTAAAAATATTTACTTGACATTTGTATGTAAATAGATTTACATTTTAGCTTGTCGATCAGGACAGGTGAAAAATGATTCAGATTTTTAAGCCTATTTTCCGAAACCGGGCGCTTTTCGGGCTGGTCGTCATCGGAATCATGGCCCCGGAAATCGTGTGTACAGCCGGACAGGAATCGCAAAAGCTCAGTTTCGATCAGAGTCGTTCGGTGTACAACCGACGTATCCATCCGCTACGACGGCCTGAGAAAATCGATTGGGAAGGTCGGATCAGCCGCCTGCTTCATGAACAGGACGGGGACATCATCATCACC
>CAYMND010000038.1:2216-11941 GCA_964391685.1 uncultured Clostridia bacterium
TGTGGGCGACATGATTTTCAACGAGCAGATCAGCCGTCTGCCCGGGGCGGAGCACCGACAGCTGCTTCGAATCATGCAGGAGGCCGATATAGCCTACGGGAACCTGGAGTTTTCCATCAACGACCGTCCTGAACTGCAGCGGCCCTTCTACAACTTCCGGGCACCGACGGAATTCGCATGGGAGGTGGCGGCCATCGGCATCAACCTGGTCAGTCTGTCCAACAACCATGCCTTCGATTTCGGACCGGAAGGACTGACCGAATGCCTGCGCAGCCTGGACCGGGTCAACATCGGTCACGCCGGAGCCGGCATGTCTCTGGCCGCGGCACATGCACCGGCGGTGATGAGGGTGCAGGGCCGCAGGACCAGCTTCGCCCTGCTCAACTACATGCGCTATTGGACCATGAAGTATCGCAGCCGGGACTCCGCCGGCCCCAGCCTTTCAACCATCGATCCGGCGACGATCCTGATCGCCCGTGGAGATGGAGAGAGTGAAGCTGTTGAAGGTCTTCTGGAGAGTGATGTGCAAACCATGGAAGATGACATCGTGCTGGTCCGGCGCCACAACGATCTGGTAGTGGTGGCTCTTCACAATCACGATCTTAGCCATCATCGAGCCTTTGGTGTTCAGGACCAAACTCCATCCAATGACCGGATCATGTACCTTCGGGCCATCGACGCCGGAGCGGATATGGTGATCGGCAGCGGCCCCCATATGCTTCGGGCCATCGAGATCTACAAAGGCAAACCGATTTTTTACAGCTTGAGCAATTTCATCTATCAGTACCGAACACCTGATCGGATACCGGTGGACCTGATTCATCAGCGGGACGGAGAGATCGAACGACCGGCCAATGTTTCGGTCTGGGACCGGCGTGACCTGCGCATCATCTTCGAAACCGTTCTGGTACGCCTGACGGTCAATGACAACCGATTGAAGCGTATTGAGCTGATTCCGGTCGTCATCGACGACGAGGGGCCTCTTTATGGAGTTCCGAGATTGGCCGGGGATCAGCGGGGCAGGGAGATCATTGATTCCCTGCGCCGGCTGTCCGAACCGGTGGGCACCGAAATCATCGACAAGGGCTGGTACGCCGAGGTCAAGCTGTAACGCATGGTGAAGAGGCGGGTCCCCGGAGCCCGCCGGGTTCATGGAATTTCCTGCTAGGCCAGCAGGCTCAGCAAGGCGGACTGCTTGTCGCCGTCTACATTTCCCAGGTAATTGGCCATCAGTTTGTCGAGCAATTCGGTGAACCGGACGGATGTTGGTGACGGGTTGGTTTCCGAAGTCACCGATTCTGTAAAATCGGGGCGAATCGGCGGCAGCCCCAGCAGCTCCTCCACTTTCTCCCGACCTTTTTCAAACTCGGTCCGGCTGATCGTTCCATCTGTGTCACTGTCCAGGACGGTGATGAGCGATGCGGCATCGACAGTCGTGTTGCCGGTTGTTTTGGTGACAGAATCCAGCAGGGTCTGGATCTCGCCGGTGTCGAGGATACCATTGCCATCGGCATCGGTCTGCTTGAAAGGATCCCCTGTACCCGGTGGTGGCAGGGCATCGTGACCCAGCATTCGACGCAGGGTGTCCAGCCCGGATTCCAGTTCGTTTTCATCGATGCTGCCGCTTCCGTCTTTATCAACGGCGGCGATGAGTTCGCTGACATCGGCGGATTCCCGGGACATCCGGGAGATCAGGTTGATGAAAGTCTGGAGCTCGGCCTTGTCCAGAGTTCCGTTGCCGTCCTTGTCGGCCTTTTCGAAGGCTTCAGTCTGCTGCTGGTTTGTGGCCATCAGACTCAGGACACTGGACAAGCCTCCGCTTTCATTGATGAGTATGCTCATTGGCAACCTCCGTTTTGCGGGAAGCAACGGCCGTGCCAAGTGTGATGGAAAGGAAAAAGGCCGCTGATAAAGTGTTTTCTGAAACAGAACGGGCTGGTGTCCGGGGTTGGATGGATCTTTTTGCCTAGCGAAAAGTCTTTTTTTCCGGTTTTACCGGTCTGGCCACCCGGTTGCGGTTCGGAAACGTTCAGGACGGTTTCGAAGAAACCGCCTCGACCAGGGTGTCGATCAGCCGCCGGCAGCCGCCCGCTTCGATGAATGCGCCATGTTCTTCCTGGCTGTTGAAGGTTTTCCCGGTGATGACCCGGCACTCCATTTCGAAGCCGGTGGCGTCGTAGAAGGCCTTGAGGATTTTGTCGAGTTCCGGGTCCGACAGGCTGTACTTGTACTGTTTGGTTCGGACCCGGGCCAGGGTGTGTTTCCAGATTGCCGCCGCCAGGGCTCCACAGGCGTTACCGCTGAGACCGAGGCCGCCGGCCAGCCCGGCGACCGTCACCATTTCGGCCTCGCTGCCCCTCATGCTGCGGATGACTTCGGCCGCGCAATTGCGGCATCTTGCGGGTAGTTGACCGGCTTCGGGGGACAGGCCCTTTTTGGCTGCCTCGATGGCCTTCGGAGCCCAGCGATCTGCCAGTCGGAAACAGGTGAACATCTTTCCGGACAGGAGGTACTTGAGGATACTGAATTTCTTCGTCCAGTCGGTGTGGGTGATGTCGCTGCAATCGGCGTTGCCGGCCGTTTCGACGAAAGAGTCCAGGATGCTTCGTGTGGCGTTCATGGCCAGGGGAATACCCTGTTCCGCGTTGCCCCGGCGGCGGTAGGCTTCGACGCCGACCGCCATGGACGCACCCCAGAGCATGCCGCACTGGTATCCCTGCTGCAGGATGCCTCCGGCCAGGGGATCGACCGCCTGCTCCTCCTCGTCGGTCGGATGTCCGAATTCCCGGTTCAGGATATAGAAAAAGGTACGGGAGCAGGTGCCTTTCTTCAGGAACACCCGCTTGGTGTCGCGTCGGATCTTCCGTGTTTTTCCGCTCATCAGAAGTGACCTCCCTACATTCTTTTGACAATCCGCTTCAACTTTACTTGAATATACACTAAAAGTTCAAAGAAGGTTTTTCTTTTTCGACGAATCGCGAATCTCTAACCGCTTAAAAGGGTCTGTCCCCCGGGGGCCGGTCATTTTGTATTTCGGATGGTGGCCATGGCACAGTCGTGCCGCGCTTTAAGGAAATTCGAAACGCTTGCGAAGGTTCTGGATTCAATGAGTATTTGAGCGGTCAGGCGGGAGAATTCGTTGTTCAGCCGTTTCATTTTAAATTGAAGGGCCTGAGAATCGGGCGGCTGCCGCGTTTGATCTCCGGCTCCGGTCGGGGACGGTTTGGTTTTGTTTTTACGGATGAATCCGTCCAGCATTTTTTGGTATCGAGAAAAGCGGAAACGGATTGATTTCAGCCAGACGGTATGTTTCCCGTATTCCCGTTGGTCCGCCCGCTTGAGTCCTTTGGGTTCCGCTTCCCCGATCAGCCGGTCCAGAACCACCAGTGCTTCGATCAGTTTCACGGAGCGTTCTTGCAATATCTCCAGGGATGGCTGGAGTGGGACGGGATTCACGGAGGGCGTCTGTGGGTGCAGCCCTGCGCACAGAAGCGATATCAGAACGGCCAAAAAACCCCCCTCAGTCCTTCTCTTCATAAAAGCCTCTTTCTTCATATCCTCATATCCACTATTCCATAATGCCTGATTTTCGGATTTTGGCCACTCCCGATGTACATTGTGTCACGGTGGTTAATGCCGATGGGCTCGAAAAAAGGGCCTGTCCCCCGTGAGGGCTCGAAAAAAGGGCCTGTCCCCCGTGAGGCCTCGCACCCGAGTTTCGACCGCAGGCGAACCTTTTTAGACGACAAGCGAAGCGATGCGTAAGGTATGGCAGGAAAAATTGTCTGGCACCTAACCGCATGAAAACTTTTCATCTTTGGTGAAACGCGGTCTCAATTGTTCAATGACGGACGAATTGTGATCGGTTTCGCACAGGGGTGGAGCGGGAAAATGTTTGGGCATCGGGCTTTCGGGGAGGGGGAGGTTTTGGTATGGAGCTTGCATACCTAACGACGACAGGTATATCGAATTCGGAGGTATGCATGATATCGAAAGCTTTGGTGGCAGCATCGGTCAAACCGATTGTACTGGCCATGCTCATGTCGGGAGAACACTACGGGTATCAGATCCTGAAAAGAATACAGGACGTTTCCGGCGGTAGACTGGATTGGTCCGATGCCATGCTCTATCCCGTCCTGCACCGGATGGAGAAGGACGGCCTGGTCTCCTCGCAATGGAAGATTTCCGATAACAACCGGATGCGCAAATACTACAAGATCACCGCCTGCGGCCACGAAGAACTGAACCGCGAGAGGGAACAGTGGCTCTGCGTTCACAATGCCATGCAGCATTTTCATGCGGCCGTTCCCGTCCATAACCGATAGCGGGTGAAAACCATGTTCAAGCTGGAAGACGCCATCAAACAATGGAATGTGAAACTGGCCGCCAACCCGGCCATGGATGAGGGGACCGTCGCAGAGCTGGAGTCTCATCTCCGCGACCGGATCGACGAGCTGTCGGCGGAAGGATCGGACCCGGAAGCGGCGTTCCGGCAGGCGGCCGTCGAACTGGGTTCACCCGGCCAGGCCGCCGCCGAATTCTTCAAGGTGCACACCACCCGCCTGAGCGGAAGACCGCCGCGAATCGTGCCGGCGCTACTGTGGAACTACCTGAAGAGTACCCTGAGAACAGTCAAACGGCACAAGAGCTTCACCTTCATCAACATCACCGGCCTGACGGTCGGTTTGACCTGCTTCATCCTCATCATGACCTTTGTCCGTTTCGAGCAAAGCCATGATCGATTTCATAAAAACGCTGACCGGATTCATCGCTTTACCTACCGATCCGTTTCCGGTGCAGTCAGAGAGTACGAAACCGGCTGTCCGGATCTTCTGGCACAGGCTCTTGCCGAACATATACCCGGCATCCATAGGGTGACCCGAGTGATGGAATCATGGCAGGATAAAACCGTCCTGGTCCACGACCGGAAAGGCTTCCTGGAACATGGGCTCTTTGCGGACGAATCGTTTCTCAGTATGTTCAGCTTCCCGCTTCTCGGCGGATCCAGCCCGGATCCGCTACAGGCCCCCGATTCCATTGTATTGAGCGAAAAAGCGGCCCGGAAACTGTTCGGGATGAGCAATCCCATGGGCCAATCAATCACCTTCCGGGAACGGTCGAGCCAATACGAACTCACCGTTACCGCCGTCATGAAGGATATACCGCGAAACTCCCACCTGGATTTCGACTACATCGGTTCTGTGGCCACACTGGCCGCCGACAAGAGAAAATCGTTCATGTTCAACAACTGGAATGTCGGAAATTTTCTCATCTATGTCGAACTGTCACCGGGGGCAGACAAGGCGGCGGTTGAACAGAGTATCGTCCGTCATCTCGAAACGAACATGCCTACATTCCGGGAAGATCCCATAGAAGTATCCCTTCAACCGCTGACGAGTATATATCTCAATTCCGTCATCGAAGGGGAACGATCCAGCAACAAACGCTTTCAGACACTCTATCTGTTCATCGCCATCGCCATCATCATTCTGTTTCTGGCCTGCCTGAACTACACCAACCTCTCTTCGGCACGGGTCCTCAGCCGATCGAAGGAAGTCGGGTTACGTAAGGTGGCCGGTGCCAGCCGATTCGACCTGGTATGTCAATTTGTCGGTGAATCGGTCCTGTACGCATTCTTTTCTCTTGCCCTGGCCTTGGGAATTTCCCTGATTTTGATCCGGATGTTCGGTTTCCTGATCGATATCGATTTGTATCCCGGAGATGTCTTTCATACCCCGATGGTGCCGATATTGCTGTCGGCCACTCTACTGGCGGGACTGTTGTCCGGAATCTACCCCGGTCTCGTCCTGTCGAGTTTCAAGCCGGTCCAGAGCATCCGCGATTTGCCCCGGACGGGAAGAAGTAAAATCAGAATCCGTAACCTTCTGGTGGTCATTCAATTCGTCTCCGCCGTCAGCCTGATGATCTGCACGTCCCTGGTGTACCGACAGCTCTCCTACATCCGCAACAGTGACCAGGGGTACCGTCGCGACCGGATTGTCGTGATTCCCATGCACGATCAACTGATTAAGGACAACGCCGGAAACATCAAAAACGCTCTGCTCGCCCAACAGGAAGTGGACGGTGTCACCGTATCCGGAAGCGGCGGGTACCCGGTCAGCGTGCGCAGCCGCATGGGAAAGGTCAAGGTGGGAGCGGAAGAAGGGGAGACGTTGAAAATGGACCTGCGTTTCGATTACGTGGACGAAGACTTCATCGACGTTATGGGCCTCACCCTGTTGGCCGGTCGAAATTTTTCCCGACAGTATGGTATGGATTCCAAAGGAATACTGGTCAATGAAACCCTGGTCCGTATGGCCGGATGGAAAAATCCGCTGGGGAAGAAGTTGGATATTTTTGGAACAGAGCGGGAAAAGGATCCCCGCCATGTAATCGGCGTCGTTAGTGATTTCCGCTTCGATACGGTACATACGGCGATAGCTCCCGCCGTTCTGATCAACAGTCCGGGCAATTTCATTTCTGTACGTCTCAAACCCGGTGACACTGAACACTCGTTGTCCGTCGTCAGGAAAACCTTTGAGCAAACGGTTCCCGGCCAGCCCTTCGATTTCTTTTTTCTCGACGACGCATTCGACCAACTGTACCGGAATGAGCGAAAAACCGGAGAAATGTTGGCTGTGTTTTCCATTCTGGCCGGTTTCATCGCCTGCCTGGGGCTTTTCGGCATGGCGGCCTACACCACTGAACGTCGTACCCGGGAAATCGGCATCCGAAAAGTCCTCGGTGCTTCGACCCGAACGATGCTGCTCATGCTCAACCAGGACTTTCTGGTTCCGGTCGCAGCAGCCATTTTGCTGTCCTGGCCATTGTCCTATTATCTTATGAAGAACTGGCTCAGGGCTTTTGCCTATAATGCCCCACTGAATTGGGGCACGTTTCTACTGGCAGGGCTTTTTTCACTGTTCATCGCCGGGTTGACGGTCAGCTACCAGGCGTTTTCCGCGGCAGGGACCAAACCAGTCGATAGCCTGAAGTACGAATAATTTATCAATCAAGCAAAGCTGACAGGATGGTGTCAAAGGGAGGGGGTAGAATGAAGGGGATGAACATCATCGGAGGTGAACAGGTGAGACAGATCGTGAACAATTCCAGCTTGGTGGCCGTCTGCGGACTCTACTGCGGTGCCTGCCGCATGTACCTGAGAGAGAAGTGCCCCGGTTGCCGGGAAAATGTCAAGGCCGGCTGGTGCAAGCTGCGCAGCTGCGGCCTGGAGCGGGGGTATAAAAGCTGCGCCGAGTGTGTCGATTACCGGGATGTGAACGACTGCAGGAAATTCAACAATGCGATTTCGAAATTCTTCGCCCTGGTGTTCCGCTCCAATCGCCGGGCCTGCATCGAACAGATCCGTGACCGGGGGATCGAAGAACATGCGAAAATCATGGCGGAGCTGAAACGTCATTCCCTGAAAAGGTAGAAAACGGTTTCGGTTGCCTTTTTAGTTGCCTGGCGCCGAATCCCGGCCGGACCTCTTCCCTTAATCCCCTCCCCTGAAGGGAAGGGGCTGGAATTCCGCATGGGATATTGTTCTCAAGAAAGAAGTTCTGTTGGAAAGGGATTTTCCGAGGGTTCAAACCCCCCATCCTTTCAGGCAGGGTTTGAGTAACGGCTCACTGCCCGGTGGTGAAGTGCTGGATGATGGAGAGTGCCGTCATCAGCAGGAAGGTGACGGCGGACAGCCAGAGCCATCCTTTTCCCCCGTGGGCGGCTACGCCGACCATGCCACCGGTACCGGCGAAGAACAGGGCCAGATAGGGGATCAAGATTCCCGTATTCTGGCGGAAATCGCTTTTGAGGATGTAATCCAGCAGCAGCTCCAGCAGCAGGAAGGCGATCATCAGGCCGATCTGGATGAAATATAACGCCGGTCGATGCGTTCGAACGCCTCGAATCAGCAGGTAGAATAGCGGAAAGATAAAGAAGATGAGCACCATACCGAGCCATTGCTCGGTTCTGGCCATTCCCTTCATCCTGGCCAGAAAGAGAATCGCCAGCAGAAGGTTGATTCCGACGGATAAAGCGGCTCCGAAAGTGTGGGTCATCTGATCGGTCATGTGGTCATGGTACTCGAATCGGTTTTTTTATTCTACTGTTGATCCGGCGGAGACTGTTTCCCGCTGATGTGCTCGATTTGAATTCCGATCACTTTTGTAACCAGCTCATGCCGTTCGATGTATTTCTTTCCCTCTTCGAAAAATGTTGGGGAGTATTTCTCCAGCAGTCCCAGCAGGGCTTCGTATCGTTCTTGTCCTTCGATGACAGAGGCGGTTCCGGTGACGATCACACTTTCGTATTCCGTACTGAACCGGGACGGCAGAACTCTCGTTTTCCCGACGACGCAGAACGACACCTTCGGATTTCCGGTAATGTTTTCAATCTTGTGCCCGGTGAGAGCGCAGTGGAAATAGATGCATTGCTTGCGATAGACGTAATTCAATGGAATCCCGTAGGGCTCTCCATCATTGCCGCAGGTGGACAGAACACCGTATTCTCCATCGGTCAGCAACTGTACGGCTTCATCCTGCTTCATCGCCTTCTCTTTTCTTCTCATGCTTTTCATGGTCTGTTCCTGTCTGGTTTGTGGGGCTCTTTCGTGTGCGTTCTTTGATTCCTCTCGGCGCTGATGATTTTCGTACGCCATTCCTGGTATAGTCTGTCTTCCCGGTAGAAAGGGAGCGGCCGTTCGGGATGTCCGAAAGAGAGCATGTCTCCCGACGGGGTGTGCTCCAGCCGGGTCAGGATGCCCATCCGGAACATGATGTGGGCCATGGTCAGCTGTTCCATTTTTCGTTCGGGTTCGAAATAGAAACCGTCGTATCGGTTGTTGCCCTGATATTTTTCGAAGAATTGATCCAGGTTCATCTTCCGGACCGTATCGATAATCATACCCGAACCGGGGTAATCGTAGAAACGGATGGCCCCGAGGGCATCCTGTGACCGGAATCGGAACGGTTTCGGAAAAGTGTCCAACATCATACAGTCGATGGTGTCGTCCTCTTCTCCGCCGCTTCGAACTCGATGCTCGAACCGCATGGCGATTCTGAGAAGGGGTGCTTCGCAGCAGATTTCCCGAACGATTCCGGAATCCATGTCCTGGGCGGAAAAAACGACGAAACTCGGAGACTCGCTTTGATTCCTCAAGGCCACGGCGAAGTTTTTTATAAGAATTTCTTTGTCGCCATATTTTTCAAAAAATCGGGCGATGGGTGACGCTGTATCAACGGATGATTCTGCCGTCGTGGATCGGTGGATGCAGAATGATGAGGAGAGACACGCTACGGCAACAATAAAATAAAACATCAGTTTCTTTTTTCTTTTTAACCTGGTTTCATGGACAAATCCACTTCTTGGAAATTGTATCCTCATTTTTTGACTCCACTTGCGTTTATAACTTTATTCATCTTCATAATCAACCGTTGTCAGCGAACTTGATCGAATCCCGGTCGGACCTCTCCCCATAATCCCCTCCCTGAAGGGAAGGGGCTGGAATTCCGCATGGGATATTGTTCTCAAGAAAGAAGTTCTGTTGGAAAAGAGTTTACCGAGGTTTCAAGCCCCCCGTCCTTCAGGAAGGGGGGAAATGGGGGGAAGGTCAGGAACCGAGGGAGGATTCAATTATAAAAGAACCAAGGTGCCGGGCATGTCCGATTGCTTGCCTGATAATCATCTAGAAGATTAACCTAGTTCTTTGACTTTCTTGTACAAGC
>CAYMND010000039.1:0-11759 GCA_964391685.1 uncultured Clostridia bacterium
GGAGGGGTGGCTACTGGAAGCATGAAGGCCAGGGAGGCCGAAAGGGTGGCCGGGATCATCAGCAGCAGGGGGTGGATGCGGTTCGTGATGGCGATTCCGGCCAGAATGGGCAGGATCATCTCGGTAATGGCTGTATTGGAGGTCAATTCGGTCAGGAAGGTCATCACCAGAGAGATGATGAGAACAATCAGGAAGGGGGAAAGACTGGTGATGCCGGAGAGATGGTGACCAAACCAGAGGGAAAGCCCCGATTCCTTGAACCCGGTGGCCAGTGCGAACCCGCCGCCGAAAAGGAGTAGAATGTGCCAGGGCAGCCTGGAAGCCGTTTCCCAGTCCAGCAGGGTGCCGCCTGAATTTTTTCTTGTCGGGATGAGGAATAGAAGAACGGCCATCAGCATGGCCACCGTGCCGTCATTGATGAAGTTTTTGCTGGGCAGGAGGCCGGCCCAGCCCGGGATGGTCAGACTCCCGAGGTGCAGATCACTGCGGAAGATCCAGAGCAGAGCCAGGGTAATGAAGACAATGAGAACGATGCGTTCTTCCCGTTTCATGCCTCCCATGGCTTTGAGCTGTCTGTGGAATGTGTCCCGGTCGATTGGAGTCCAGTTTTTTCTGTCCGGTTTGTACATCAGGAAGAGAGTGAGCCAGATCAGGCCGAAGACCGTCAGAGAGAGGGGCAGGGTGAAAAGCATCCATTTGGAGAAACTGATTTCGGGTCCATGGGGAAAGTAAATGTGATAGATGCGGATGAAGGAGAGATTGGGCGGAGTGCCGACCAGGGTGGCCATTCCTCCGACAGAGGCACCGTAGGCGATACCCAGAAGCAGACCGATTCCCAGTCTGCCGCTTCCCTCGCTGGGGATGAGCTTCTCCAGTTGCCCGATTATGGACATGGCGATGGGCAGCATCATCATGGCGGTGGCTGTGTTCGAGATCCACATGGAGAGGAAGAAAGCCGCGCTCATGAAGCCAAGCAGTATTGAGGCGGGTTTGACTCCGGTGAAACACAGGATGCGCAGGGCGATGCGACGGTGCAGCTGCCAACGTTCCATGGCCAGGGCCACCAGAAAGCCTCCCATGAACAGGAAAATGACATCGTTGAAATACGTGGCCGCTACCAGTTTACCGTCCATTATGCCCAGCAGGGGGAAAAGTACGACAGGGAGAAGAGAGGTGACGGCCAGAGGTACGGCTTCCGTTATCCACCATACGGCCATCAGCAGGGCGACGCAGAACGTAGCCGTCACTTTTGGATTGCCGGGTTCGAGCTTGACATAAAGGAGTAGAATGGCGGCCAGGATGGGGGTGAGGATGAAACTGATGCGCTGTTTAAGGTTCATGTTCACCTTCCTTGCACTGCAGGTGGGCGTAAGAACGGCAAGTGCTGTGACCCGCGTTGGGTATGGACCGAGTCAGTGACTTCAATGCCGCAGGTGCATCTTCAGCATCTCGATGCGGTCGGACAGCTCGGCGTCGCTGAGCTGGCGGTAACGCTCCGGCAGCAACAGGGGATAGGAGCAGTGCTGGGCGGCCACCATTTCCTGGAACAGGCGTTCCTGTTTGATGGATTTGCTGGCCTGCCATCGTTCCAGAATGACGGTGATGGGGATACCGGGATCCATTTTTCGCTGGGCCAGAGTCTCGGCGATGAGGTTGCGGTAGTCCCGGGCCGAATAGTAGTCGGTGCGCTGCATCAGCAGGGTCGTTTCCTCCTCTGTAAGGGAGATCTTCTTGCGGTTGAACATGCCCAGCACGAATTCACGCCGCGCTTCCCCCTCCAGGTCGAAAATGGGGATCTGCAGCGGAGCCCGGCTTTTGATGTCCGGGTCCAGTTCGTCGGGACGGGAGGTCATCAGCCCCCAGAGCACCTTGCCCAGGAAACGGGGATCCCCCATCATCTTGATGATGTTGCCCGACAACCGCTGTTCGGTCTGGTGGGTGTCGCTGCTGTGCACCGAACCGAAGGCGGTGTGGGCTTCGTCCACCAGGATCAGGATCTTGCCGAAGGTTTCGATATGCCAGCGCAGGAGTTCGAAGAAGCGGTCGGTTTCACCGAAGTAGGAACCGCGGATGCCCGCCAGTTCGATGACGGTGCGCCCGGATACGCCGGCGTAGGCCTCCAACTGGTAGGTTTTGCCCGATCCGTTGGGCCCGGAGACCAGAATGGCCGAAACGGCCGTTTCCGGGTCTTCGCAGCGATTGAAGATGGATTGGAATATCTCGTTTTCCTTTTTGTAGCCGACAATGTCTTCCGGACCATGACTCGGGCGCTTGACCCGGATGATGTCCCCCAGCTGGTTCTGCAGCAGGGTGTTGACGGCCTCGTTGACCTCTTTTCGCGATACCGGTTTACCGGTGCGGTGAGCCACTTCGAGGATGTCCTTGATGTGCGGCAGGGTCATGCCGGCACTGTCCTCGGCAAACTGTCCGGGATCTTCGGCGAAGCTCAGGCCGGGGCGGATTTTTTGAAAATGACTGACGAAGCGGGCACGATCAGCCTGGTCGGGAAGGCGGATCGATATCTGCTCGCTCTGAGGCAGATTCAGTATCAGCTGGTTGATTTCGCTGCGTACCGGGTGGATCAGGACAATCAGTTCCGGGCTCTCGCGGAATGCCGGGGTGTTGACCCAGGAAAGCAGGGATACCAGGCACTGGCGGTCCAGGTCGGACAGACGGGAGAACTCTCCGGCCGGGAAAAGGGCGCCGGCGAAACGGATGACGATGCATAGAGGGCGAAGCTTCTGCTCCAGACGGCGGACCCGGCGAAAAGCGTCGATCAGACCGCTGAGGAGAACCAGTGCCGACAGGGGACTGTGCCGGACTGAATCCAGCAGCTCGCTGATGGCCTTGAGTCTTTTCTGGGGTACGTAGTACCCGTCGGTGGATTCACAGACCCGGATCACTTCTTCCCGGGTTTCGTCGTGAAAGAAAGTGATGCCGGAAGCGATGTCGAGACTGAATAGTTGAAAGTGGGCGCCGAGTTCCTGATCGAGAGTCTGCTCCAGGGAGAGGTATTCACCGGCGGTGGGACTCCAGAACAGGCCGGTGGTGTCTCCGGTCAGGAGGAGCATGTTCTTTCGGCGCAAGGTATAGGCGGAGCTCAGTTCCTCGATGAAGCGGGGACGTTCACTGGTCATGCCATTCCTCTCTGGAAACGGTGCGGTAGGCGTCGCGGTGACTGAGATCGAAATCGCGGATATGCTGGCGGTGGGCGGGCTCCAGACCATCATGGCGGATCTTGCGGATCAGTTCGTTGGCCTCGGGGCTGTACTTGAAGTCGCTGTGATGGGGATGTGGTCCCGGGGTGCAAATGTCGGCGACGATCTTGGCTCCCCCGACGTCCGTTCGATCGCTCTGGTAGTACTGGGACAGGACCAGGATGCGGCTGCCGAGGAAGACCGCTTCCTCCAGGTCGTGGGTCACGAAAAAAACGGTCATCTTGTGCGTCTGCCACTGCTCGAGAATGTAGAGCTGCATGTCCTGCCGGGTGCTGTCGTCCAGAGCGCCGAAAGGTTCGTCCATCATCAGCAGCCGGGGTTTCATGATCAGGGCCTGGGCGATGGCCACCCGCTGCTGCATGCCTCCCGACAGCTCATGGGGATACTTGTCTCCGTGTTCGGCCAGTTTGATCCGCTGCAGGTACTCCCGGGCCTGATGACGGAACTCTTTCCGGACCGATCGGTATTTGATGGGGCCAAAGATCCGTCCGGGAAGGGTAAAGGACTCCATGTCCAGGCCGAAAGCCAGGTTGTCCAGAACGGTCAGGTGAGGGAAGAGGGAGTATCTCTGGAAGACGATACCCCGGCTGCGTTCGGGGTGCCGGATCGGACGGCCATCGAACTGGATGGAGCCTTCCTCGGGCTGCTCCGAGCCCAGGATCAGGCGCAGCAGGGTGCTTTTGCCGCAGCCGCTGGGACCGACGATGGTGACGAATTCACCGGAACGGACGTGCAGGTCGATGTCGTTTAGGACGGTCATGGTGCCGCCGCCCTGGCGTCGGGGGTAGCGTTTGACCACGTCCTCGAGTTGCAGAAGGTATAAATCATTCATTTGTTCACCGTGGCCCAGGGGTACCGTTTCCGGATGTAGAAACGGACGAACAGATCCGCTCCGACGGCCAGGAGACTCATCCAGACCACGTAGGGAATGATGATGTCCATGGCCATGTAGCGGCGGACTACAAAAATCCGGTAGCCGAGACCGACTGTCGCCGCCAGAGATTCCCCGGCGATCAGGAAGAGGATCATGGCCTTGAAGTTGAGGCGGATGGTGTTGAGAACCGCCGGCAGGATCTGCGGCAGGACAATGCGCAGGCTGATTTCGTGATGACTGGCTCCCAGAGTCAGCCCCTTGGTCAACTGTTCCCGGGGAACTTCCTTGGCGCGAAGGTAGGCGTCGAGGGTGATGGTCGGGAAGACACCGATGAGAATCAGAGCCACTTTCGACACTTCTCCCAGACCGAAGATGATGAACAGGATGGGCAGGATGGCCAGTGCCGGGATCTTGTCGAAGAAGGTGGTGAATTTGAGGAAGAGCAGTTCGAAATAGGGGAAGACGCCCATGTACAGACCCAGTATAACGGCCGGGATCAGGAGGGCCAGGCTGATGAAGAAGCGTTTGAGGCTGGCGATGGTGTCCACCAGCAGGCGGATCTCCCCGTCCCGGTCGGGTTCGAAGGCCGAGCGTTTCACGCCTTCAGCCATCTCGCCGAAGGTGGGAACGATCTTATCCTGAGGGTTTTCGGCGTGTCGGACCATGGCCGTGACCTGGTAGAGTCCCAGGCACAGGGCGAAAAGCAGAAAAGAGAGGACAGTCTGAAGCCATTTTTTCGGTCTGGCATGGAGATTGAAGGGGCCACGGGCGCTCATAGCTTACCGTCTGCGGCCATTTCCATGAAACGATGGTCGAAACGAAACTTCACGTTCTTGACGTCCCCCTGGATGCTGCCGTCCGGGTACTGGACCCCGATGATGTCGACACTGCTGGCGTTTTCACCCAGCAGGCCGTGATCGAAGCAGAACTGGCGAACGAAATCCATCTTCTGCTTGATGGACGAGCCCTCGATGAAAGCCAGAGCTTCGGCGGGGGTGTAGTACATGGCGGTGGTCTTGAGCTGAGCCTTGTATTCGGCCAGGGAGCACTCGGCGGAATCGGCCATGACTTTGAGGGCTTTGTCTGCGGCGGGGCCTTTCTGGGTCATGACGGACATGACCTCGTACCAGGCGCCGGTCAGGGCTTTGCCCAGTTCCGGATTCTTCCTGAGTACGTCGGTGTTGACGATCATCAGGTCGAGGATTTCTTCCGGAATGTCGGCCGAAGTGAAGCGTTTGCTGATCCCCGGATTCTGTTCGATCTGCATGACCATGGGATTCCAGGTGATCACGGCCTTCTGGCCCGGGTTGGCCAGGAAAACGGGTCCGATATCGGCATCGGAGGTGTTGAGCACCTTGACGTCTTTTTCCTTCATGCCGTTGAGCTCCAGAGAGCGGGCCAACAGGTAATGGGAAACGGAAAGTTCCACCAGGCTGACTTCTTTGCCTTTCAGATCCCTGACCTGCAGGTTGTCGCGGACCAGCAGCGCATCGTTGCCGTTGGAGTAGTCACCGACGATGATGGCGCTGCTGTCGATTCCCGAGGCCGCAGGCATGTCCAGACACTCCATGTTGGTCATGACGCAGGCGTCCACTTGCCGGGCTACGTAGGCTTCAACCGAAGGAATGTAATCCATGCGGATCAACTCGATCTCAATCTGATATTTATCCGCCCATTTCTTGAGGATTCCGGAATCCTTGGCGTAATCCCAGGGCATCCATCCGGCGTAGATGGACCAGGCCACCTTGAAGCGGGGAGCGCCGAAGGCCGGCAGGACGAATATGACGCACAACATCAGCGCGATGAGAATGGTTCTTTTTTTCATGTTTTTTCTCCCTTTTCAGATTTTCGGCCGATCGTCTTCTACCTTGCCGTCACTCTGGGCCGTGGTCTTGACACCGTCTCGTTCGGCCTTTCGGGCGGCCAGCATGGATTCCATGGTCAGGCGGGAGGTGGATTGTCTCCCGGCCTGCTCGTACTGCTTGTCCTGCAGCCGTACATCCGACTTGGCCAGCTTTTCGGAAATCTTCGCTTTTGCGGTCAGGCGCTTGTTGGCTTCCAGCACGGCACTGATCGGTCCGCGGTCGAGGCTGGTTTCCAGCCCCTGCAGACGGTCGTTGAGCTCGACGATCTGCTTGGCGGAGATAAAATCGGCGATGGCTTCGGCTTTCTGCTGTGGCATCTTTTCGATCTGGGCCTGGAAGTCGGAGAGCTGCAGCATATACTTGTCCATGGTCAGCCCCGTTTCCTTGACTTCGGTTTCCAGACGGGCCTGGGTTTCCTCGATTTCGTCGATGCGGTTCTGAAACCGCTCAAAAGCCTGGGCATGCTGTTCGTAGGCGCCGGTATCCCCCTGTTCCTTGGCCTTCTCGGCCATGGCCAGTGCACCTTCCCGTTTTTTGAGAAGGTCCTCCTCCTCGCGATTCAGATCTTCGAGCCGATTGCGTTTGTCCTCCAGAACGGTTTCGACTTCGGCAATGGCGTCTCTCAGACCGGTGTACTGCTTGACCATCTTGTCCCGCTGGATCTCGAAAGCTGCGGATATGCCGTCGACCGAACCGGTGAACTGTTCGTCGGCCGCCTTGATGATGCCGCGGGCCTTTTTCCAGTTCCAGAAGCGGAAATACCGGAATATGGCCGCGATGATGCCGATTTTTTCTTCGCTCATGTTGTTGTCTCCTTACTTACGTTTCCCTTTTTTCAGATCTATCATACATGCTGTCGTCATGTCCCGTAAAGGTTCCCCGGCGAAGTTTTTCCTCGACTTTCCGGGTGGTCTCCACCAGCCGTTCCAGGCTTCGGGCGCTGTTCACGCCTCCGGGTATTTGTTCACCGGCGGTCAGATCGACCAGTTCCAGGTAGCCGGCGTCCAGGCTGGCCTCCAGTACTTCGCACTGGGACAGGTTGGCCAGAAGGTTTTTCTGGTGACTGGTATGCAGCTCCAGTCGTTTCTGGTGGCTGGCCAGTCGCCCTCTGAGCAGGGACCGGGTCTCCTCGTCGGGGGCGATTCCGGATTCGAGTTCCTGCTGCCATTGTTTCATTTCGGCGGTCATCTTTTCGTAATCGAGCTCGCGGATGGCCACGAAGAGATCCAGGCTGCGACGAACCAGAGACAGCCCCTGGGCCAGCACCTCATCGCTGAGCACCAGAAACCGTTCGGCGCTGGCCCGGCGATCCGCCGAAAACTTGTCTCGAAGATAGGCGGTCAGGCGATCGTAAGCGGCCAGCAGTTCGGTTGTCGCTTCCTCCCCCTGGAAAAAGGCCCGATTGCGGCAGGCAGTGATCAGCTCCTCGGCTTCCTGGCGTTCACTCTGTTTGCGGATGCGGCGGGTTTTGGCCAGTTCGCGGCGCATGATGGCCTCTCCGCGCACGAAATAGTGAAACAGGGCGGAGATGACGGTTGTGGTAGCGGCGGCGATGGTGGCGGCGAAGGTACCGGGGGAAAAGTGGATCAATCCCATGTAGAGCCCGCTGAGCACTGAAATGGCTGCCGGGAAAAGGGTTGTCGGATGCTGAAGAGCCTCCGACAGGACCTTCCGGTTCAGGCTTTCTGGACTGATTTCATCCGGTGATGTGCGACTCATGGCTGGCGCAGGCTTTTTCCCAGGGCGATGAATTCCACTCTGGGCAGGCGGTAGTTGTACGCCCGCTGAG
This sequence comes from uncultured Clostridia bacterium, assembly GCA_964391685.1. Lineage (GTDB taxonomy): Bacteria > Acidobacteriota > Aminicenantia > UBA2199 > UBA2199 > CAYMND01. The sequence continues at coordinate 7,747 of CAYMND010000039.1, forward strand.
ATTCACCGGCTTTGCGGGGCAGGGGCTGGCTGGAACCGATCCCCTCGGCGTGAAGTCGGGCGGAGTCGATCTGATGGACCGCCTTGAGGTACTGAACCACTGCCTGGGCCCGCTGAAGCGAAAGTTCCAGGTTGGCCTTCTCGTCTCCGCCTGGAGCGGTATGGCCGCGGACGATAATCCGGTAGTCGGGATAGTTGTGTGTCAAAAGCTGGGCGATGCGGTCGACCTTTTCCTTGCCGTCTGCGCTGAGCAGGTTGTTCCAGCTCTGGAAGGTGATCGGTTCGATGCGGAAGGTGCCGACGGGATTCAACCGACGCCAGTCCGGGTCGTCGAGTTCCGGGAACGCTTGCGGTACCCGGTTGTCGACTCCCACCGGACCTCCGCGGTCGACCAGTTTCTCCAGTATGGTGCTGTTGGTGATCAGGTAGGGGTTGCCCTGAAGCGGATCTTCGCTGAAGATTCCGGCCCGGCGCATGACATCGGTACAGGCGATGATGGTGTTGACGACTCCTTCCGATGCCGGCTGCCCGCCTGTGGAAGCGCTTCGGATGCCGAACTGGTGCCGGAGGTTGTCACTGAGACTGAACCAGTTGATCTTTTCCAGCATACCGGCGATGTTTTTTTCTTTGATGCCGGTGGATTTGCTCATCTCTCCGATCATACGTTCCCGGTTGCCGGCGTAGATGGTCAGTGTCCGGAAATAGGCGTCGAGAAATCGCTCGGCCAGTTCCGGTTTTTTGCTGATGAGATTTCGCTGGAATACAAAAACATCGACGATGTAGCCGGAAAACTTGTCGGAGCCCCACAGGTATCGGACTCCCGGTTTCTCCAGCGCCTTGCTGAGATCGGGTTCCCACAGAATGAAAACATCCCCCTCGCTCTTGATCAGCTTTTTCAGTACGTCGGCCGAGCCGTCGGCGGGTACCATCCAGCCCGGCGGGGCGGAGCGCAATGATTGCAGATCGAAATCGGCGATGGTCAGGTCGAGGAGGAAGGAACTCGGTGAGTCCGGTGTCAGCACGAAGCGCAGGCGGTTGTTGTCCAGACCGTTGACCTGACCGCCGGGGACTTTGTCGGAGAAGGCGACAATGCCGTCGGCGCCTTTGGATTCGCAGACTGCGGCGGTGATCACTCCCGGATAGCGGTGCTTTTGGCCGTGCTGCAGGAATGAGTTGATGGGAAGAAGAATCAGATCGTATTCTCCAGCGGCGAAACGCTCCAGGCGGTTGGCGTACGCGCCGCCGTCGTCTTTGAAATCGATCTGGATACCGCTGCGGGCCGCCGCCTTGATCATCTCGGGGGAGGTGATGAACCAGTAACCCAGATAGTTGTCTGCGCCGATGGACAGACGGACCATGTCGCGTCTTGAATCGGAAGTGTCGAGCTGGGTGCGGTCGAAAAATTTCGGGGCCAGATATTTCCAGGTCAGAATGCCGGCGGCACCGGCAATGACGATGAGCATGATTCCCAGAGTGGTGCGTTTCATGGCCTCTGCTGCTCCTCTTGTGGAAAATCTCCCGGGTCGAAGTCCGGAAGTTCGGCCAGGGTGGCGGCCAGATGTTTCTTGAGGTCCGTGAAGTTGTCTACCGCCTGATAGCTCACCGAGTACTGCCGCAGGGGGTGATCGGCTTCGATGCACAGGCCGATGGTATAGATCGGTGCACCTCGTTCGGCGGCGTAGATAGCGGCTTTGGGGATCGATTCGGCCAGGCCGTCGGTGATGACCAGCAGGCGGTATTCCCCGTAGCCCAGCTGCCTGATGTACTGCTCGTTGAGGCGGTCGCTGGCGAAACGGATGGAGGATGCCAGGGGTGTCGTTCCTCCCACGGAAATGTCGCCGATGGCCTTGCGGAAGGCCTCCCGATCCAGCCGGGACAGGGGGAGCACCTCTCGGGCGCCGTGACGGTCGAAGACGAACAATCCCAGATTGACGTCGTCCGGAACCGCGGTGATGAATTCACCGAGCGCCCAGCGGGCGCCGTCGATCTTGCGGTCGAAGCGTTCGTTGGCACCGCAGCGGCTGTCGACTCGTTCGGCCATGCTGCCGCTTCCGTCGAAGATGATGTAGAAGTTCCGGCTCAGGTCAACGGCTGCATCGCTGTGTTCCGGCAAGGTGACCGGCAGCCGGGTGATGGTGTACCAGGGATCGCTCTGCTCGGTTTTGGAGCTGTTTTCCGTCCATGTTCCGGTTTGTGCGGAAGTCGGTGACGGAGAGGACGGGGAGCAGGCGCCGGAGAGAAAGAGACAGGCCGTCGAATACAGTCCGGCGAGTAAGAGGCGGACCATTGTCCGGTTGCGCCTTTTCATCGGGAACTCTGCAGGGGTTTGAAGTCGTCGAGTTCCGCTTCGATCTGTTTGATGCGGAACTGCACCCGGCGATTGGCGGCCCATTCCTCCCGGGTTCTCGGAGGATTGAATCTGGGGCTGCTGATCCCCAGTCCCACGGCAACGAACTGGGATTCGTCGAGGCTGATCTTCTGCTGGCGGCAGTAGTCGAGAAAGCTTTTGCGGACTTCCTGGGCCCTCTGCAGCGACAGGTTCTTGGCCTGCTGCTCCATCTGCTGGATCTCCACAGCCGGTCTTCGATTTTCTCTGGCCTGGAGGATGCCCAGCGGATCGGAATGGCCCTCGATGATGATCAGCGCGCCTCCGTAGGTCTGGGATATATCCAGGGCTTTCTTGAAGTCCGCGGCGTACTGCGCAATGGGAAAGGTGCTCTGGTTGGGAGAAAAGGTAATCTCCACCTGGAACAAGGTGCCTTCTTCAGCCCAGGTGGTGGGCTCCACCGATATCTTTTGCTCCACCTTGCGGGTGTCGAAGCGGGGCCGGGTTTGGGTCGGCTGTACCCGGGCGGAGGTGTCACTTTTCCAGTCTGCGGCGTTGAGTTGTGTTTTGCCTTTGATGATGCCCATCTGTATAAAATTGCCCTGGATCTCGGCGGTCAGGTTCCGAAAGCTTCGGGTGGTGCCGACTCCGGAGAAGAATTGCTGGTTTCCCGTTTCTCCCACAAATGTGCAGTCCGAAAGAAGTCCTTCGACATCCGGAACGGCCTCCGCCGAATCGAACAGCCAGCGGGCGGCTTTGGTCAACAGGTTTTGCCGCCGGGTTCTGTCCAATTCGTCCAGGCGCTGCTGGGCCTTGGTCAGGGCGGTCACGAAACCCTTCACCTTGTCCTTGTTCCTTTCCAGGTAGTCGGCGCGGACTGCGTAGACGTCGGCGATGATGCGCGAGGCGGTCTTGGTGCTGAGCATGATCCGGGCGCCTTTGACCGAACCGGCGGAACCGGTGCCTTCGTTGCCTCCGGAGGTGAGATTCATGGCGTCGGTGCTGATGCACATGACGGCGTCGATTCCCGGATCCTCCAGAAAGGCGCTGACCGGGTCGACGATGCGGCCTTTGGGATCGAAGGTCGGCAGACTGAGCTCGGAGAACCATTTCAGCTTTACATCGCGGCTGGAAATACCGGCATTCTGCAGAATATTGGCCAGGTAATCCATGTGTGGACCGTAGAGCTGCAGGGCGATGGTCTTGCCCCTGAGATCTTTCGGCTTGCGAATGTTTTTTCGCGTAACCAGGGCGTCACCGCCGCTGGACCAGGTCATCTGATAGACCACTACGAGCTTGACGCCCTTTTTTTCGAAAAGTTCGGCGGCGGCGTTGATCATGCCCATGGTTCCGCGAAGCAGCGGCGTCTGACCGGAAAGGCACATTTCCACCTGTTTCGGGAAATTGTTTTCCACAAACAGCTGGGTGTCCAGTCCCTCCGCCTTGAACAGGCCGTCCTCTTCGGCCAGGATGGTGGCCACGTCGCCGCCCCAGGTGATCATGGGCACCTTGATGACGCCTCCGCCCACCGGGCGCAGGGCGGTTGTTATCAGATCGCTCAGGGGTTTCGGACTTTGCAGATCCTGTTTGCCCGATTGGGCCGGTAAAAGGATGAACAGGAAACAAAAGACAAAGGCGAAGAGAAGGGCTTTTTTCATGGTCAGGCCTCCAGGCCGGGCATCCCGGCT
>CAYMND010000040.1:0-11750 GCA_964391685.1 uncultured Clostridia bacterium
CTGATTTAGAAATGATGGACTTTACCGTATGGATGGATATATGTGATCGCTCCCGTGGAAGCCCATAAATTCATCAATACGCTGAAGACCACCATTGAGAAATCAGGGATGAAGGTTCAGCCGATTCTTCTGTGTTCATCGATGCTGAGGCTGCATATCCGCAATCTGACCGAACGTTTTTTGTCGGAACTGGTCATCCTGGCAGCCAACGAGGTACCAGTGAATGTCAATATCGTATCGTTAGGAGTGGTTCAATATGAGAATTAAAAAATACTTGGTGAAGAGTTTCGATGAAGCGTTATCCAGTATCAAGAAAGAACTGGGTGATGATGCATTTATTATGTCTTCCAAGAAAATCCAGAAAAAGGGGGCCTTGAACCTGAGCCGGGAAGAGTGGCTGGAAGTGACTGCGGCGGTTGAACGGGACAAAACCGATGCCGAACAGGATAGGATATCTCCTCTTCTTCTTCAGAAAGCCTATGGTGATTCCAGAATTCCGGAGGCGAAAAGAACCGTGCCCTATAAAGCCGTTCCTCGTATTTCGGATCATGATCCCCTTCAACCGATACGGAATGAAATCAACGAACTGAAGTGGCTCCTGCAGAACAATCAGTCTAAGTCCGATTCGATCGGTGAAGGAGAACCGGTTTTCAACGGATTGTACGACCGATGTTACAATACCCTGATCATGAAAGGTGTGGAACAGCATCTGGCGGTACGTCTGATTGACAATCTGATGATGAATACCGCAGGCAACAGTCTCAACAACGACGAGTCTTCGCTGTACAAAAGGCTGGCTGATGTCATCTCGACTCATCTGGGAAAAGCCGCGCCGATCACCATCGAAAAGAAAAACAGGCTCGTGGTACTGGCCGGCCCCACCGGTGTCGGAAAAACAACCACCATAGCCAAAATGGCCGCGTATTTCAAACTTCTGGAAGGAAGAAACATCGCACTGGCCAGCATGGATGGGTTCCGCATCGGAGGCATTGCTCAATTACGAACATACGGTGACCTGATCGATATTCCGGTTTTCGCTCTCCGGGATTCGGCGGATATAACCGGAGTGCTGAATCGAAGTGAAAAATACGATTTGATATTTTTCGATACTCCCGGTTTTTCGCCCGAAGATCGTGAGTCGCTGGAAAAGTTGAAACAAAAAATCGACGTTCTGCTGAATGCCGGTGCGGAAATCCATTTGCTGCTGGATGCTACGAGAAAAGAGAGGGATTTGAAAACAGTCTTCGGAGCGTACAAAAAACTGCAACCTTCAAAATTGATATTTTCCAAAGTGGACGAAAGCGATTCTATAGGTAATCTTTTCAATATAAAGATTCAGAGTGGATTGCCCGTTTCCTATCTGACTGTAGGACAACGTGTTCCTGAAGATATTGAAGTCGCTCACCCGAGGAGGGTGGCCAGCAGGTTGCTGGGTTTATTTGGAAGTAATGGAGGAAGGTTATGAATCAGGCTCAGACTTTGATCGAGATGACCAAACGTCTCGGTCCTTATTCCAGTCGAATGGCAACAGTGGCCATTACATCGGGAAAAGGAGGTGTCGGCAAAACGAATGTCGTAGTCAATATCGCTGTTTCCCTCGCCAGACGGGGGTATCGAATTCTACTTCTGGATGCGGATTTCGGACTGGGCAACATCGATATCCTGCTGGGGCTCGATCCGCCCAAAGATATTTCCGATCTGCTGTATAAAGGGATTCCGGTTGAAGAGGTACTGGTCAAATACGAGGGTATTTCGATTATTCCGGCGGCTTCCGGCGTCCAGACCCTTGCGGAAGTATCCGACGAAATGGAAGAGAGGCTTCATCGGGCGCTGGAAAGCCTGAATGAACAGACGGATCTCCTGATCATCGACACGGCCGCCGGTATTTCAGATAATGTTATTTCCCTGCTGCTCAGTTCAGACGACATTGTCCTTGTGGTGAGCACGGAGCCGACTTCAATTGTCGATGCGTACGCCGTTATCAAGGTCATGGCCGATCTCGATGCGAACAAACGGTTCTGGGTTGTCGCCAATATGGTGGAAAACGCCGATGAAGGAACCGAATTGTTCAGAAAATTGGCCAACGCTGCGCAACGGTTTCTCGGAAAAACGATCCGCTACCTGACCTATATCCGAAAGGATAAAAAAATCGTGGAAGCGGTCAGGGCCCAGCAACCGGTTGTCGCTCTGTATCCGCAGGCTTCGGTAAGCCGAGATTTTTCAAGGCTTTCATTGGAAATGATCCGGAATATTCCGTTCAAAAAGGTGAAAAAACTGAATGAAACACGCTGACAAGCTTGAGGCTAGAAATCGGCTGATTCTCGATCATATCGACATGGTCAAGATCATCGCCCTGAAGATTTCAGCCCGTTTGCCGCCGAATATTGAACTGGATGATCTGATCCATTCCGGTATACTGGGATTGATAGACGCCGCTTCGAAATACAATGAGCAGAAAGGAATCAAGTTCGCTACCTACGCGTCTTTGAGAATCAAAGGCGCCATTTTGGATGATCTGCGCCAGTTGGACTGGGCAACCAGAACCCAGCGGCAGAAGATCAAGGACCTGGAAAAAGTCAATGAAGTATTGAATCAGCGTCTGGGACGTCCGCCGACTGAAGAGGAAGTCGCCTTGGAAATGAAGATGGATTTGCCGGAACTGTTTCGACTTCTCGAGCAGAGCCAGGGAATCGGTGCCGGAGTTTTCAGATACCAGGATGAGCAGGAAGGACAAATCAGTGATGACAAGATGCTGGCGTATTCATCAGAAGAGAACGCACCCGATCCTGGATTCATGCTCATGGAAGAGGAGATGAAAAGTACTTTGGCGGACTTGATCGATGGGCTTCCGGAAAAGGAAAAAATGGTGGTCAGTTTGTATTATCAGGACGATCTGAACCTGAAGGAAATCGGCAGGGTGATGAACCTGACGGAATCACGCATATCGCAGATCCGGTCCATGGCATTGACCCGGATTCGCTCCGGATTGAACAAAATGTCCCAACAGGTTGAATCCAAGGGAAAATCTTATGAGTAGGAGAATATAATGGCTAAGATTTTGTCACAGGATGAAGTCGATGCATTGTTAAGTGAATTTTCCGACGAAGGCGGAAAACCTCAAGAAGAGGTGGTATCAGTAAAGCCAAAAAAGAAAGTCGTTTCGGACAAGAAAGTATCCATTTATAATTTTCGAAGGCCGGACCGGGTATCCAAGGAACAACTGCGGTCACTTCATTACCTTCACGATCGCTTCGCCCGGAACTTTTCATCTTCTCTGTCTGCCTATCTTCGGGCCTTGATCGACGTCAATCTGTATTCTGTCGAACAATTCACCTATGCGGAGTTTATTTTGTCTCTTCCGGACCCGACATATTTCAACGCAATCGCCATGGAACCTCTGGAAGGGAATGCGGTTCTGGAGATCAATCCCAGAATATTGTTTCCCATGATTGACAAGATTCTCGGAGGAAAGGGAGAGGATTTCGGCGGGGGAATGAGAACGATCACAGATATCGAAAGGACATTGATCGAAGGTGTGGTGAAACTGATTCTCAGAGATCTGGAAGAATCATGGAAACAGATCATCCGTTTGAAGATGTCCATCGGTGCGACGGAGACTTCACCTCAACTGATCCAGGTGGTGGCACCGAATGAAATTGTCGTGCTCATCGTATTTGAACTGAAAGTGGGAGAAGCCAAGGGGTTCATGAATTTCTGCATACCTTCCATTGTTCTCGAACCGATTGCCCATCGTTTTTCCCAGGATTGGTACGCGGACCGTGCCAAGACAAGTGTCGAGGAAATGAAAAAAATCAAGCTCAATCTGCTCAGAACCCGGATTGGGCTCGATGCCGGTCTGTTGGGAAACACCATGTCGGCGTCGACCTTGATGGAGATACGGGAAGGAGATCTGATCAAACTGGAATCAAGGGTCACCGATGAAATGAACATCAGCTTGAATGGTGTACCCAAATTCAAGGTGTATCCGGTAAAGAAAGACCGAAAAAAAGCGGTGCAGATCGTAGATACCATACAAAGGGAGTTTAAAAATGAGTGAAACAGAACAATTGGGGAAAATATTCGTTGAGAACTGGGTGTCTGTTTTCAATACCATACTCGGGAAAGAAGTCCATATCGATGTCAGCTCGGTAAAAAGTACCGATAATGCTGAAATAGAGCAAAATTTCGATTCATTCTCTCAGTTTGTTCGGATCGATTACGGTGAAGGAGAAGATTCCTTTGCCATCATGTCCCAGGGGAACAAACTCATATCGATCGTCAGCAATCTGATGATCGGCCTGGATACATTCACGGACGAGATAAACGACGATGACCGGGATGCCTACGCGGAAGCCGTCAATCAGCTTTTTTCAGCCTGTCAGGTACCGATTCTGGACAGTATGGGCGTGGATGTGAAATTCAGGAACATCCGTTTCATCACCCGGGAAGAAGCCTCAGAAATGATACAGAAAAGAAAATGGAGCCTCTGGTCGGTCCTGATCGATTTTTCGGATATCTCCAAGGAACCGTTTTCTCTGTTGACGCCGGACCCCATTGCCAGAGCGATGCAGGAGAAAACCAACGAAGCAGTGGCAAGCGACAAATCGGTTGACACTGCCAGGAGCCAATCCTATAATAAAAGTGAACCCATCATGGCGGGGAACAGCAATATCAACCTGCTGATGGATGTTGAACTTCCGGTAACCATACGGATCGGTTCAACGGAGATGAAACTGATCGACATCATGCGATTGGGGCTTGGTAGTATCATTGAGCTGGAGAAGCTTGTGGATGATCCGGTTGAGGTCATGGTAAACGACACTTTGGTGGCCAAAGGGGAGGTGGTCGTTTACGACAGCAATTTCGCTATTCGCATCACCCAGGTCGAAAGCAAGGCCGATCGAATCCGGTCCTTGGGCTGAAGAGGTAAAAAATCGCTACGACAGGTTTGAGCAACCAAGACTTCAAGGAACTCCAGGAATTCATCTATAAAAAATCCGGGATGTTTTTCCCGATTTCCAGAAAAAACTATATCGAACAGAAAATCTCCAAGAGAATTGAGGCCATGCGGCTCAATTCCTTTTCAGAATATCTAGAGATTCTGAAGAAGGAGCTGATCCGGACCGAAATCATCAAACTATTCAATGAAATCACCGTAAACGAGACTTTTTTCTTCAGAGATATGCCACAGCTCAAGGCATTGAAGGAACAGATTCTTCCAGCCATCGCCACCAAAGGTTCGGTGCAGATTCTCAGCGCCGGATGCTCTTCCGGTGAGGAGGCGTACACCCTTTCGATTTTGCTGCGCGAATATTTCCCCAACCTGATGTTCTCGATCCTGGGTGTCGACATTTCGGATCAGGTTGTGGCCAAGGCCAACAAGGCATATTACAGTGATTACGCCGTTCGTTTTGTCCCCCAATCTCTCAGACAGAAGTACTTTGTTCATGAAAACAATACCACCTGGGTGTTTCGAAACGAATGGAAGAAAAATGTCGAATTTCGAAAATTAAACCTGATGGACCTTAACGCTCAGACCTTCTCAACAAAGTTCGATCTCATCTTCTGCCGGTATGTCCTGATCTATTTTGACCTGGAATCGAAAAAAAAGGTGGTTTCCAATTTCTTAACCTGTCTGGTCAAACCAGGCTATCTTTTCATGGGAAATTCAGAATCTTTGTACTCGGTAACGGATGATTTCGACATGATGCATTTCCCATCGGCTATAGTATACAAAAAGAAGGAGAAATAGATGAATACAGTCATGGAAAAAGCGCGCCAGCTGGTAGAGAAGGTTGGAGAGCTTCCTCCGATACCCGGTGTCATTCTGGAATCAATGACTCTTTTAAACGATCCTTCGGTTACTGTCAAAAGGATACAGGAGCAAATATTGCTCGATCAGGCTCTCACGGCTTTCATTCTAAAAGTGGCCAATTCCGCTTTGTACGGTCTGAGACGTGAGGTCAGCACCATTACATATGCCATCAATCTGATGGGATACAATACGACCAAATCAATTCTTCTGGCATATTTGACCAAGAATCTCTATCGCACGAAAGGCAGCAAAATGATTCAGAACGCACTATGGAAGCATGCCATCGCCAGTGCTGTCTACGGAAAGAAGATCGCCGAGCTGCACCGGAATGTCAATGTCGAAGAGGCATTTATCGCAGCACTTCTTCATGATATTGGCAAGAGCGTACTACTGAAGAACCGCACCGAGGAATTCGAAGAAATCGTGACGGAGGAATTCAACGCCGATGTCGTTTCGGTATCCGTTGAAATGAAGAAGCTGGAATATTCACACGTTGAAGTCGGTTATATTCTGATGAGCAAATGGCGTTTTGCCGAGAATATCATTGAATCCCTGATCTATCACCACAATATTCAGGAATACTACGGAGAAAATCCCATGGTGCCGATCGTCAGTCTGGCGAACAAGTTGAGCCACATCAATGGTTTCGCTTTCCGCGCTGGTAATCGGGACCTTTTTGAATGCCAGATTCTCAACTTGAGTAAGCAGAAGATCGAGGAGGTCATGCAGCAGGGGAAAGATGAAATCGATATTTTGCTTGAGGTTATTGGATGAGTGAAAACGGACAGCTTTTCAGGAAATTGTTTTCCGGCAAGTATGAGCTTCCGGCTTTGCCTGCGATATACAACGAGGCGATTCGTCTGATCGAAAATCCCTACAGTACTACAGATAAACTGGCAGACCTGCTCATACAGGATCAATCGATTGTCTCTCAGATCATCCGCTTGTGCAACAGCCCGCTTTTTGCCGCCAGGCAGGAAATCAAGACGCTGGGATCCGCCATCAATTATCTTGGAATGAATACGATCAAGGAAATGCTGCTGCAGATATCACTGGTCAGAACCTTTCCATTCGATAAACAGGCAGTTCCGGATTTCGACTTGACGATTTTCTGGGAACATTCGCTCGGAGCGGCATACCTTACCGAGCACATCGCCGATAGACTGCATCTGAAAAGAAGCGATCTTCAATATATCGGTGGTCTGCTCCACGATATCGGAAAACTGCTGATATATCATGTACAACCAGATCTTTTTTCCCGGATCGTGACGCTTCAGATCGAAAAAGGATATGACGATCTGGCCTCCGAGAAGGAAGTCCTGCATCTGGATCACACCGAGATCGGTGCTTTGTTGGCGGAGGAATGGAATTTCTCTCCCGCTGTAATCGAAATGATACGGTATCATCACGATGAGCGAGGCCGGGACCAATCGGATATTTGCCTGGTCAGAATGGCAAATCATTTTGCCAAAGCGGCAGGACTCTGTTTTCCATGGGAAACCCGGGAAATTCCCATTACCCACGATTTTGCATGGGATGTACTGACGGGAGGTCTGAGAAAAACAATTGATGTGGAAAGAATGACCTTCGAAATCATGGATGAGGCTGAAAAGATCAAAGTGACAGTGCAATCGATGCTGTCCCGGAAAGGGAAACAGGCGAAGTTATGAATCCGGTGCTCATTTTTTCTGCAGTGTGCATTCTGATGGTCGCGGCAATGGTTTGGCTGTATGCCAGGCAGAACAGAATCCGCAGATCGATAGAGGATATCAGGAAAGCTCTCCGGCAGTTGGGTACGATCAGCACCCTGTTCCCAAAATTTCTCGAACGAAGCGAGAACCTGACCAGCAACTGGGTCGATGAGATGAGCTGGCGGCAATCCGCATTGAAAAACCTGATCCGGGAAGCCGACCAATCCCTTTCACGCCTGGATCATCTGCAAAGGGACCTGAAAAACAGCCAGATCTCCAAACAGACCATCGAGGAAATCCTGATTCTGATCAATCAGGGGTTTGGCGTGGACGAGATCGCCAGCCGCATGAACCTGCCTCAGGGTGAGGTCGAAGTCGCCGTACGCCTGCGACAATACCTGAATGATCCCATGGCGGAAAAACTATGACTTCGGGAAGGGTGTGTCAAAACAGCTCGTGCCGGCGTCCGGAGGAAGGTAAAAAAGGACAAACCAGCGGATATCTTTCTGAAAATGACGAATGGTATTGCTCTTATCGTTGTTATGTTGAGGATCTGGCTGATCGTTCGATGGAACAGAAAAAGAGAAAGAGCCATCAGACGATCTGGAAGATGCAACTCGGACTGCTCCTACTCAAACGCAATCTGATTGATCAGGGAAAACTCAATCAGGCGTTGATGGAAAAAAACCGAAGCGGCAGACGCATCGGCGAAATTCTTCTCGATTCAGGACACATCACCGAAAACGACCTGAAAAAAGCCCTGTCGATTCAAGCCGGTGTGGCCCCCATAACCATCGATCCGGGCAAACCGGTATATCTTGACGAAACCATTCCTGAGCGGTTTTATTTCTATTTCAACATGACTGTATTCAACATCAGCCATGACGAGAAGATTATTTATGTGGCGGTTGGGGATATTCAGGATTTAAGCTATCTCAAGCTTTTCTTCGACAAAATATACAGTGACTACCTGATCAAGTATTATCTCGACAGTCCCGACAATATCAGGGCCAATCTTTCCCGCGCGTTTTCCCGGGAATCGGAGAGCCGGGAGTATGACGACAGCGGATTCGTGCCGATCAAGGATCAGCAGGTGGAACCCGTCATCCTCAGCTTCTTGCAGTTTCTCGATCACCTCGGAGGGAGAAACACCAGAGTCGATCATCTGGACCAGTCTCTATGGGTTCGCAGCGACCTTGAGGGGCATCGGGTGGATATCTACTTCACTCCGAAAGGAAAAATGTGACCGTAATCTATCCGATATCCTTGCTGGAATTACTGGAGGGGAGTGAGCTGGAACGGTTCCTGCAAGTAAAAAAAACACTTCAGGCAGGAGATATTCTGGAAGGAAGAGTCATCAAACTGTTCAATCAGGCTGAAGCGTTGATCGATTTCGGTTCTTTTCGAGCCAGGGCACAGGTACAGTTGCCTCTGTCACCGGGGGAACTGCTCAAGGTTATGGTGATCGATGCCGGTGAAAAGATTCATTTTCAAATTCAGAATCCCGAAAAAGCAGTTTCCGTCGATGCCAGGGCACTGTCCGGATTTATTGAAAGAAACCAGTGGATTGATCTAAAAAAACTGGCGGATTTCATTGAGCAGGTCGCCGAAAAGATCAGTCCTAAACAAGGCGGAGAGGACAATGTCCCGGTTAGCGGAGATAAATCGGTCGTAAACATCGAACGTCAAATCTTGGATCGACAACCGCTGGTCCAACCGATGACGAACATTCCGGCCGACAATGAAATTCATCCGGTTCTGTCAACAGTTTCCAACCTGAAGAATCTGCTCAGGGCGATAGATGCCGGTGGAGACGCTGAGGTGGTCTCGTCAAAAATCGCCAGTCTGCTGAAAAGCAGTGGAATCTTCTGGGAAAACAGAGTCCTGACTCTGGCCTTGTCACAAGCCGGAGAAAACGAACTTCGACAGGCCGATACACCCATCGACTGGAATCTGTTCCGGAATCAGCTCGAAACCATGGGCAAAGAGGATGTTCGGGAACAGATGAACGTTCTGGTACGGCAATTGAAGGAGATCGAAAATTCCCAGAAAACAGAGAGGCCGGATGTGCCTAGACTGGCTTCCGTACGGGCGGAGTTGGAGACGTTTCTGGAGACGATGCTGGCCCAGCACAAACAGATCCTGCAGGAGATGAATCTCAAGCAGGAGGATCAGGCGATCTTTTCGTTCAACCTGCCTTTTGAACAAGCGAAGGTCAGCGGTAAAATGAAAGTGTATCTGAAAAAAAAGGGTAAAGGGAGAAAGCAGAAAGAGGGATGGCGCATCTCGCTGCTTCTGGACTTGTCCCGAATCGGTGGAGTTCGGGTTGATCTGTTTTATCTATCCCAGATACTGCGGTTGAGCATTTTTGTCGGTGACCGGGTGATTCAGAACGAGCTCATGCATTTTTCACCGATGCTGGTCGCGCGGTTGAAGGAGTTCATCGAATCCGTGCATGTGGAAATCCTGGTATCGAAAGCCAAGATCGACCATTTCGAGACCGAGGACTGGGTGGATGATTACAGTCTCGACAGTTCGAGTGTGGACATCAAGGTGTGAGGGAAGAGAATGCCCGGTAAAAAAAGTGATCCGGAAAAAGCGGTGGCCTTGCGCTACGATAAGCTGCGGGAGAATGCGCCGCGAATATTGGCCAAAGGGAAAGGGGGAGTGGCCCGACGAATTATTGAAAAAGCCAGGGAACATGGGATCGCAGTCTATCAGGATGATGATCTGGCTGAAGTGTTGTCTGCGCTGGAAATCGATACCGAAATACCGGGCGAATTATACAGGGCGGTTGCAGAAGTGATGGTCTTCGTGTATCGTCTGAACGGGAAAAAGATGAAAAATGGATGACGAAGAACAGATATCCACATACCATGTCATAATAAAAGATTCCGGTCCCTGTGAGTTGCGGGAGAAAGCCTCCAGGTTTATATCCTACGCAGTCCGATGTAAAACCCAGGAAGAGGCCGAATCACTGCTCAAGGTATATCGGAAAAAGTATTTCGACGCCACACACCTCTGCTACGCCTTTCGGTTACGGACAGGAATTCAGGAATACAGGCGTTCCAGTGATGACGGTGAACCTTCGGGAACCGCCGGAATACCGATAATGCAGGAAATTATCGGTAAAGATCTATGGAATGTCCTGGTCATGGTCATCCGGTATTACGGCGGAACCAAACTGGGGACCGGTGGACTGGTCAGAGCGTACGGAGGCAACGCCCGTATGGCTCTCGATGAAGCCGAAGTGGCAGAACTGGAGATAACGGTGACCGGTACCTTGTTTTTCCCTTTCAGCGAAACCGGACTGGTCATGCAATGGCTCAACCGTTTTCACGGTGTTCCGGAAAATCAGGAATACGGTCCAGAGGGTATTGTCATGACCTGCAGCCTGCCCCATAAGGAAGTGCTTCACGCCGGACAGGCGCTCATCGATATGAGTTCCGGCCGTCTGCAATGGCGGAAAAACTGAACCATTTTTCTCTGATACCGTACAATACACTGGCTGTTTTAATCTTTGATATCGGCTGAAATATCGGAATAAACCACAGCCCGGACACATTCTTGACATCATATGAACATATGTTAAAATTTTCAGATTCTGAATCTTTTGTTACCAACAGATGGTCATAAAGATAAAAAAACGTTTATAAGGAGATGCCCATGATTCGTGTTGAAAACCTGGTGAAATTCTATGGGGATGTCTGCGCACTGGGCGGAGTGAGCTTTGAAGTCAAGAAAGGAGAAATTCTTGGTTTACTTGGTCCCAATGGCGCCGGAAAAACCACAACCTATCGTATTCTGACCGGCTACCTGAGTCCGACGGACGGTAATATCTGGGTAGGCGACCTCAACGTGAAAGACGATATGGACAAGATCAAGCGAATGATCGGCTATCTGCCGGAATCGGCACCCATTTACAAGGATATGCTGGTCTACGATTATCTCTGTTTCATTGCCGATGTACGAGGTGTCGCCCGCGGCGAACAAGTGAAACAGATCAAGAATCTTGCCGATCTCTGCAGCCTCAACGAGGTCATGCACAAGACAATCAATGAACTGTCCAAGGGGTATCGTCAAAGAGTCGGTATAGCCCATGCTCTCATGGGAGATCCCGAAATTCTTGTACTCGATGAACCCACCTCCGGACTGGATCCGAATCAGATTATCGAGACCAGAGAGATCATCAGACGCATCGGAAAAGAGAAAACCATCATCTTTTCCACCCATATCCTGAGTGA
>CAYMND010000041.1:0-11456 GCA_964391685.1 uncultured Clostridia bacterium
AGTGCCCGATGACATAAAAACAGAAACTCGTAAACATAGCCAGCTGCGGTGGACAAAGCGCTGAGCAGAACAGCACCAGCGCCGCCATCACCGCCATCTCCAGGAAATTCCAGGCCATGGCCTCAACCAGGAACGGAAGGGCGGAAACCGGAAGCCCCAGCAGGAACCAGCTCAACAAAGCCATAAACAGCGATGCAACCAGAACCAGAGCCATGAGCACGAGAAATACGGCGATCTGATAGTGTCTGCGGCTGAGGGGTTTGACCAGCAAGAGCTGCATCATTCGCCCCTCCAGCTCAGTTGAAGACATCATCGTTCCAAAGGAGATTACAATGGCCAGGCTGAGCAGGCCGATGGCCGAAAGCCCCAGATCCCACACCGCCTTACCCGGTCGGCCGATCACCATTTCACCCAGAATCATCGAACTGACGACCATCAGCACGCCGGTCAAGGCAAAGAGCCACAGGACCTTGCTGCGAACAGATTCCCTCCACAGAACCATCGAGAGGATCATCGTGTTTCTCATATCCGCCTCCCGATCTCCAGCAGTTCTTCGATCCGCCGGGCCAACCCCCTTTGAATGCGCAGCAATTGTCCATCACTGACCCGGATTTCATCCAGCAAAGCCCAGAGGGCAATCTCATCCTCGACCAGTCGGCGGTTGACTCGATTTCTCTTTTGCCAATGAACCTCAAACACACTTTGCTTCTGAATGTCGATGATCGGAGCATCGAGCCGGACCAGCCCATTCTCCACCCAGACCACCCGGGTGCACAAATCTTCCACATCTCCCAAATCATGACTGGAAAACAGCACACTGCGTTTCGGTGTACAATAGTCTTTCAAAAGGGACTTTACACGTTCTCTCCCACTCGGATCGATTCCCGACATGGGCTCGTCGAGTATCAGAAAATCAGGCTGATGAACCAAAGCCTGGGCCAAGCCCACCCTCTGCCTCATTCCCCGGGAGTAATCGTGAACCGGCCGATCAGCGGCATCGAGCAGCTCCACCGCGGATAACACCGTCTCGACCTGCCGGTCCGCTTTATTGCCTCCGCACAGCCGATGGGACAAAACAATCAATTCCCGAGCGGTGATCTTTTTGAAAAACCGGGGATTTTCCGGCAGAAAGCCGATCCGCCGATGAGTCGTTTCATCTCTTTGTTGACCAAACAGCAGAATTCGCCCCCCGTCAGGCTGAGTCAGTCCGGTGATCAATTTCAGCAGTGTGGTCTTTCCAGCCCCGTTGGGCCCTACCAGACCGACCACTTCACCCGGAGGGATAACCAGAGAGACATTCCGTAAAGCGTGAATGGCGTTCTTGCCACTTCCATAGGTCTTACCGACCCCATCAACCTGCAGCGTATATTCCATTGTGGAAATTGTAACACCCGGCTTGGTCGCGGGCAAGAAAGAAACCACCCTACAGAATCAGGTGGATAAAACCAGTCCCTTTGTACTAAAATGATATGAAGTTATGGAAAAGATACAGCAGAACCTGAAAAGCCTGATGCAGGTCAGGCCGGACCTGGCCGGCCTGATCACCCTGCCCCTTCCACCCCGGGTCGAGATACAGCTTGCAAAATCCAACATGCCCACACTGGTGTATCGGACTCAACAGGGGGATCGCCTGCTGCACTCGCGTTACGACCCCATAAAGGAAGCGCTGAACCTGGCTACTGGTCTGGCCGGTAATTGGGACCACCTGGTACTCATGGGAATGGGGCTTGGATATCACATCCTATCCCTTCTGGACAACAAGAAACCCCGTCAGCGGGTTCTGGTCTACGAACCCGATCCGGCCATCTTCACCGCATCACTCCATCTGTTCGACTGGGGCCGGCTGATTTCAACACGCGACGATCTGTTTCTGGCTGTCGGCCCGGAGGCGAGAAGGTTGACGGAAGAGGTGCAGCGTTTCTTCTCTCTCACAACGTACGAAAAACTCCAGGTAGCCCATTTCCCGGCTGAAAAGCTCCTTTTCGACGAGCTGTTCAAAAAAGCGGAAACCTCCATCGACAGCCAGATCCGCACTCTTTTCTACGATTTCAAGACCCGGCTGGCCGAAGGAGGAATGGTCTCGCAGAATATCCTGCGCAACCTGCCCCATATCCTGAAAACCCGCCCGGTACGCCTGCTGGAAAACCGTTTCAAGGGACGCCCCGGCATTATCGTTTCGGCCGGCCCGTCCCTGGACGACAATATCGCTCTGCTCCGGCGTGTGAAGGACAGAGCCCTGATTCTTGCCGTCGATACCGCGTTGAAGCCTCTTCTGGCCCGAGGCATTCAACCCCATTTCACAGTCACCGCCGACCCCTCTCACAAAAACTACCGGCATCTGCTGGGGACCGAAGGTCGGACACTCCACTATCTGCTTGCCGAAAGCGCCGTATCCACTCGTATTTTTCAGGATTTCCGCGAACAGATATTCACCGTCTCCCTCGGCAAACCGTTACTGAATTTCATTGAAAGCGCCACCGGTCCCATCGGCGAACTCGATGCCTGGGGCTCCGTGATCAGCTTGACTCTCAGTTTTGCCGTATACATCGGTCTCGAACCGCTGACATTCATCGGCCAGGACTTCGCTTACACCCACATGCGCAACCATTGTCGTCATTCCTCCTGGGAGGAGTCACTGCTGTTCGAGAACCCCAGCCTGGAGAGTGTGCAGCGTTTCGAGAGACAGTCGATTAGTGGTCAAATGGTGGAAAAGACTGACCTTTTCGGTCGACCGGTCTACACTTCCGACCGTCTGGCACTTTATAAGGACTATCTGGTCCGTATGCTGGAAGCTTACCCGGATCACCGGATATTCAACAGCTCCGAAGGGGGTATTCTGAAGGAAATACCCTTTCTGCCTCTGGATGAGTTTCTACGCCGCTACCTGCCCGGACAGCAAAACATCGATGTCAAAGAGCTGAGCCGCATGCCGACACTGGGCGGACCCAGAGCGAACAGAGAACTGACGCGTCTTTTTTCGGCACAGGTCCGCTTCCTGAAAAAATACCACCGAAAAATAAAGGGCATGATCGAACAACTGGGTGAAAACAGAGAAAATCCACCCCGCACCCTGATTGATGAAGCGGAGGAACTGAAGCAAACCCTCTACCGTCAGGAAAGACACGGCAGCCTGGTGGAAATGTGGTCACAGTACCCCATCTACAACTTCCTCAGCGGGCAGAAAAGAATACCGGAAAACCCGGCCGACCCCAAGTATCTCATCCAATCCGCCAATCTGTACCGAACCTATTTTCAATCTCTCTATCTACAGCTGACAGTCATGATCGGTGCATTCGAAAAGGTTTCCGTCAACCTGAATCAATCCGCTTCCCCGGTCTCCAAGGGGATCGGGAATCCCCGTTGACGCATCAGCGGCAGGGCATTGACACTGGGCGCGGAGCCAGGCAGCAGGCGATAGTCGAACAGGCATTCCTTGGAAGTGATTCGGCAACTGAAATGACGGTTTTGCACGGATAGACGCACATTTTCCCCGTCCTCCAGAGTAGTCAGGCCGAGATCATGAGTCGCCACCAAACCACTGGCATCCTGCCGTGCCAACAATCTGAGCACCCAGCAGCTGCCGTTGTGCCGATCCAGTGGATTGGTTCCCCGCAGCATCTCATCGAGAAAAAACAATACCGGTTCACCCGGCTGGTGACATCTCTCCCAGACCAGACTGAGCCGATCGAGCTCCTTGTGAAAAAGAGATTTTCCCTCGCTGAGGGAATCGGTATGGCTGAGGCTGGTCAGGATCGACATCCGTCCGAGGCGTATACGCGACGCACTGACCGGCGCACCGGCCTGAGCCATCACCATTGCTGTGGCCACGGCTCGGATGTACGTACTTTTGCCAGCCATGTTGGGGCCGGTAATGAAAAAAAGGTGGTGCGGCCCCGGAATATGACAATCATTTCGGACCTGATTCCGGCTTTCCAGAAGAGGGTGCCCCAGGTTGTCTATCTCAACAAACAGCGGATCGTCGACAAACTCCGGGAACGTCCAATTCGGATGGTTGAAAAGGATCGTTCCCAGACTGCAAAGAGCCTCCCATTCACCGCAAACGTTCAACCATTCACCGAGATGCTCTCCGTAAATCCTGCGCCAACGGGACAGTAACGTAATGAAAAGAATATCCCAAAGAACAAGGTTATTGATCAGGGGATGAATCGAACTACCCCGCAACTCGAGACACTGCAGCAGTCGATGCAGACGGGAAATCGCCCTGGAGGCCGGAACGTGTCCGGCAGTGATGCGCCCCAGGCCGGCTTTCAGCATTTCCGATTTGAACCGGTGCCCTTCCATCAGAGACAGGAGGGCGCTGGTTTTTCCCATCTCCGAGCCAACCCCCCGACAGAGGCCGATTATCTCTTTCTGCCGCAGTCCGGTAGTGAAGTTCACGATAACCTGAATGAAAAAAAGCAAGATCAGGTGCCACCAGCTTCCCTTGCAGACCCCCATTATCAGAGCCGGGATATTCAGCAAAGGCAGACACAAGATCAAAACAGGCAGGACCGGTGTCGTCGGAATGAGCGAGACATCCGGTGGTCGATCGGGAAACTTCGGTTCGTCGTCTTCGTTCATGGCGCTGAGAAACCGTTCCCGGAAACGGATCTCATCCCTGAATTCACTGAGAGCCTTCTGCCGGAGGATTCTTTCACAGACCGGCGCCGGATGCAGCAACCACTGATGCAGAATCTTCTTCCCGACCCGGGTTCTGCAGCGGGAGAGAAATACAAACAAACCGTTCTCACCGCTGATGTTCAGGTCGAAATCGTAGGGATGATCACCGGAAGATCGCATCCATCCGGGAGGGGAGGGGAGACGGGCTCCTTTCAGGTAGAGAAGCTCCTGCTCCGTCAGCCGGAGAACGGCGTTGATCCGCTTGATCTTTCCCAGCAGCGGTTCGTGAAGAAGGAAGGCGATGATCAGCAGCCCAAGGCTCAAAACCATGGTCAGCGGTGTTCGCCATGCGGCGTTGAGGAAAACGGCCGGAAGGGAGAGAGCGGTAATCATTTTGAGAATCACCAGAAAACGGTCGATTCGGGTCAAGCGCGCCGCGGCCCGCTTCAGCTGGGAACTTCGCCATTGATAAAACCGTTCGGGATTATGCAAAAAATCCAGCCCTCACACGCTTCTTTCGACCACCCCGTTTGTACGGCAGCACCATCCGGATTGTTTCAATCCCGCGACGGATTGCATTGTTGCGGTCCGGATTCGGACATCTCAACGCCGGACCTTTTGGCTATGAGTTCATAGACCACTTTTTCCAGATCGTGGCCAATCCGCGGCACAACCCGATCCGCCCCTGCCGCCAAGAGGTTCTCTCCGCTGTACCGTCCGAAGGGAACGGCAACACAGTAAGCGCCGCATGCGTGGGCTGCCTCGATGTCATGCGGGGTGTCCCCGACGATCACCAGAGGCAGTCTTCCTGAAGGATCGCAACGCAACGCAGCGGCAGAGATCAATTGAGCCCGCACCTCACCGTCATCACCGTATCCTCCGCATTCAAGATCGAAAAGGTGAAGGATTTCCGCATTGGCCAGTTTGATCCGGGCACCACCGCGGATATTGCCGGTGCCCAGGCCGACAAAAGCGCCGGCTCTACGCAGCGCGGATACTGCCGCTTCAGGATCCCCCAGCACCTGGTATGGAGAATCGTTCACCAGTTCAGCCAGGTTTTCCAGATAACAGGCGAGTAAAGCGTCTATTTGACTGTCTGAAGGATCTCCTCGGCCGGAAGACTGGAGCAGCAGGCGGGCAATACTGCGGTCGGTACGCCCGGCGAAATCCACCTCGTTGTCGCAGGACGCCGAACCGGTTATCCGGGCCAAAGCTCGATACATGGCCGTGAAACCGGCACTGCGCCGGCCTGCCGGACCACGCAAAAGAGTTCCGTCGATATCGAACAGGACAACACATTTTTCATTCATTATTTCCGCCGGCTTGTTCATCCGATACGCTCAAGCTGTCATGAGTTCACTGGGAGGTTCCAGACAATATGTGTGCCTTCGGGAAGCGAGGTTTTCACCTTGATCCATCCTTCGGATAAGAGCCGCTCGATATGGGAATCGATGTCCCGGACGAGCACTTCCTTTTCTAAAATCTCTCCTGCATAGAGTCCGACCCAGGCGTTGCGTCCCGATCGTTTGGCGGCGTAGAGACAGTGATCGGCCAAATCGACTATCTTCTCCCAATGAAACAGGTCTGGATCTTCCAGACTGAAAGGAAAAAACGAAAAGCCGACGGAACAGGTTTTGCGAATGGACACTTCGTTGCCCAGGTCAAAATGGTGCGACTCGATACCGGATCGGATCCGTTCGGCCAGCAGGTGAGCATCACTCCGGGCGGCGTTGCGGGCCACCACCAGAAACTCCTCTCCGCCCCAACGCACCACCGTGTCGGTATCCCTGGTTTTTTCCCGAATGATCGAAGCCACCTGCTGCAGCACCAGATCGCCGACTGCATGGCCATACCGGTCATTGACCGATTTGAAAAAATCGATGTCCACCATAAGGAAAATCAAATCGATATTGAGTTGAAGTCGTTCTTTATGACCCGCCACCACCGAACGGTAGACGCGGCGCACCTGAGCGACATCCTCGGCCATACAGGCTCCCAGATACCGGCGGTTCTTCAGACCGGTCAACGGATCGGTCAGGCTCTGACCGCGGAGCTGTTCGTTGACCCGGTTTAATTCTGCAGTTCTCTCGGCCACCATTTTCTGCAGGGTAAGGTTGCGCCTTCTCAAGGCTCTGACACGCCAACTCACCAGACCGGTTACGGCCAGCAGAGCCGCAACTCCAAGCAGCAATTTGAACCAGACACTCTGATACCAGGTCGGCATCACCTCGAACGACCAAGCGGCGACCTTACCGAAATCTCCGGCTCCAATCCGGGCCCGGGCCTCGAAAGTATACTGACCGGGGGGGAGCCTGGGGTAGCGTTCATCGCAATTGGGACTGTCGCGCCATTCATTCTCGAACCCCACCAGTCTGGCCTGGCACTGAACCGCTCCTTCACGAATGCTGCTTGGGGCGGCAAACCGGCATTCGATCGTATTGTCCGCAGCCGCAATGGCGATCGACTTCAGCAATTCACCGGCAATCGTCTCATCTCCGTACCGAACTTCCAGAATCGAAGTCTGTGGAGGCCTGGTGATACCGCTGTACAGCCGTGCATCGAAACGATGGAGTCCTCCGGTGGTTCCGAACCAGACGGTTCCGTCGTTTTCGGCAAACAGGCTCATGTTGCTCATGTTCTCGCTTACCAGGCCGTCATTGCGGGTAAAATGCTCAACCCGTCCGTCAGGCTTATGGATATAGATTCCGTAGCCTGTGCCGAGCCATAGGGCATCAAAAGCATCCTCACCGAAAAAGTAGACCACGGGATCCGAAGGGAAAATATTGTCGTAATGCTCCGTTACCTCCAATAGACCGTCTTCGAAAGTCACATGCGTCAATCCGGGGGCTGCAAAATATCCCAGCAGCATGCCGCCGCTTTTTTTCGGGCGGACAAAAGCGGTCTGATCCATCTTCAAACCGTCCTTTCTCCCGAACCGATACCAGCGCCCGTTTTCCTGAACCGCAAGACCTTTGGCGCCAGCCGCCCACATCCGGTTCTGTTCATCGAACCAGATATCGGTAAAGCGTTCCCGCCCGTCTCCTCCGGGCACCGGTACCTGCCGAAACCGCGGCGTTCCTTCGGTAAAATCAGCCTGTATCAGGCCGGTACTTTCGGTGGCGAACCAAAGCGTACCATCAGGAGCGAAGCGCAACCGAAAGACCCGACCTTCCGGGTGAAATCCGCGGTCGGCCCCGAACCGTTCCGCACCTGCACTGGAAGGATGCCAACGCAGAAGCTGAGCATGGCCGGTGGCGTAGACCGCTTTATCGGGCCCGATCACTGCACTTCGAACTTGAAAGCCTTCACTTCCCGGAACCACGGAGAAACCGTTTTGACCGGCTACCGCAAGACCGCCATCGGTTCCAACCAAAAGACGCCCTCGGCTGTCACGCAATACGACCCAGACCACATCGGAAGGAAGTCCCTGGGCATTTTGCCAGTGCCGGAACATCCCCCTGCCAAGCACCCGGTACAGATCATTCCCCCCGATCCACATGGAACCTTCGCTATCGACAAACAAACTGTGAATCACTCTAGGGGAAAAACCCTCTTTTTCAGTCAGTTCTTCATACTTGTCGCCACGGATCTTCACAATGCCCCTTGTAGTGGGAACCCACAGTGCTCCATCCGGATCGATATAGAGAACCGGTGTCTGGTTCACATGGGGCAGTGAAAGCGGATATTTGCGAAAAACAACCTCTTCTTTCTTTTTCGACCAGAGCATCCGATTGCTGCGAAGCCAGACAGTCCCGTCTTTTGCCACCGCCAGTCTTTCAATTGTCTCCTCGGCCGGCTCTTCAAACAGAGCCTGTTCCCATTGCCCCTCTTTCCAATGATTTACACCGTAACGTCCTTGGCGCGAAAAACTGATCCAGACTTCCGCTCCTTCCGTCGTGCCGGCCATGGCCGACGGGATGCCCCCCGGCCATCCGGGAACCGCTTCAAAAAAGTCTCGCTCCGTTTTCCAGAACGGTCCGTTGTCATTGATCACCCAGATTCGTTCATGGGCCGCAGGCCAAATTCCCAGGACCCGGGAGGCCAGCAGGCCCTTTTCGGGCCCATACACACGAACGCCCATCGGATCCTTCACTGCAAGGCCGGAATAGGTGCCCAGCCAGAGCCGTCCCCCGGCATCCAGGCAAAGATGTTCGATCAGAGCTGCCGGCAACCCATCCTTCAACGTCCAGCCTTGAAATCGGGAACCATCGTGGCGATACAGACCGTTTTCGGTACCGAACCACATGAACCCCCGACTATCCTGAGCCATGCTCCAGACAACCGGATTAATCAGCCCCTGATCCGGACCGTACACTTTGAGGCTGAGACGACCGGAGGGGGGGTCTATGTGTCCATTTTCCGCTGAGCGGAGTGTCTGAAAAGAGAAAGAAAACAGAAAAATCAAGCTCCATGAGGCAAGCCGACCCAGGTGTCCCATATATTTCAATTCCGAATAACTCCTTGCTCGAGTGAGGAGATCAACGAATAATTCCTGTTAATTACGTTACATGCTCTTGACAAAATAGTCAACTTGGCATATAAAGGTTCATAATTTCACGCCGAAGTGGTGGAATTGGCAGACACGCTAGTTTCAGGTACTAGTGGGAGTACTCCTGTGGGGGTTCGAGTCCCCCCTTCGGCATGAAATCCTTTCCTGACAATCAAGACGCAAGACGGCGGACAATTCAAATGAACAAACAAGCGACTCAGAAAAAGGGAAACGTTGCCGTCCTGCTCTCGGGAAGGGGGAGCAATTTCGCATCCATTCTCGAACACAGCCGCAGACAGGACTCTCTTTACAATGTATCTCTCGTTGTAAGCGACAACCCTGAAGCAAAGGGGCTTTTGCACGCCCGAAGCGAACAATTGCCGGTTCTGCCGCTCTATCCGGGTGATTATACAAACAAAGCCGCATTCGAAGAGGAGATCTGCCGACATCTGCAGGCCCACCAGATTGACCTGGTCTGCCTGGCCGGATATATGCGCCTGGTAGGCAGGACACTGCTGGAACAATATTCCGGACGAATCATGAATATTCACCCATCCCTGCTGCCCGCTTTTCCCGGTCTTAACGCCCAACAGCAAGCGCTGGACTGGGGAGTCAAGGTCAGCGGCTGCACAATCCATTGGGTCGACGCCGGCATGGACAGCGGCCCCATCATTCTGCAGCAGGCCGTTCCGGTGCTCGAGTCAGATGACGAAGAAGCTCTGTCCTCCAGGATTCTGGCCGAAGAACACCGGCTGTACCCAATGGCCGTCTCCCTTTTCTTCAGCAACCGCTTGACGCGGGAGGGCAGAAAAGTCAAAATCAACCCATGAAGCATTCAGCCATTCTTATCCTTTTGGCCATGCTGACGACCATACCGACTCTGCCGGGCTCGAACGTTGCCGGGCATAACGAAGAGAAAGCCAAACAACTGGACCTTTTTCTCAAGAAGATCGCCAGAGACACCAAGCCCCGGGTTTTTTTGCGTAGAAAAGAATTTGACCAGAGTACGGTCAACAGCTATCTTTCCCTTGTCTACCTGCCTCGCTTCGCCCGGGAAGTTAAAGAAGTTCAACTGAATTTTCACAAGGACAACTGGGTGTCCGGCCGGGTCTCCATCCGCTTGACCGGTAAAAAATACGAGAAATTACCGGGCTTTTTACAGGAAATGGAACTGGAATTGAACGGCATCATCGAATCCCGTCCGGAGCAGATGCGGTTTCAGATCAAAGAACTCAAGCTCAACGGCACGGCCTTCTCTCCGGAAATACTGGACGAAGCCTTTACCACTTTTCAGGGAGGCAACAAGGTCAAACGCTCGATTTTCGACTGGTTCACCCTGTTACCGGGAATCAAGCGCATCAGCTGCGACGAAGGCAGTCTCACCCTGTTTTACTGAACATCGTCGGCAAGCATGCTCACAGAACAAAGCCCTCTCAGCCGACTCAAAGGTATCGGTCCGGTGAAAGCTGCACAGTTGAAGGAACTGGGGCTGTCCAGCATCAGCGACCTCCTCGACCTTTTACCCCGGGATTATCTGGATCTTTCAGTCATCAACACCAGTTTCGATTTCAGCAGGCCCGGCCTGTACC
The DNA here is from genome assembly GCA_964391685.1 of uncultured Clostridia bacterium. Classification (GTDB taxonomy): domain Bacteria; phylum Acidobacteriota; class Aminicenantia; order UBA2199; family UBA2199; genus CAYMND01. The sequence goes on from CAYMND010000041.1 coordinate 10,699, forward strand.
GTGGCGAGATCCGCAGTTCTTCTCTTCGATACCTGCACCGTCGCCGATCTCTGATCACTTTGGCAGTCGACTGCAATCAAATCTCCTGCCGCCTCTCCATCTTCAATCAGCCCTACATCCACAATCAACTGCACAAGGGCCAGGAAATCCTCTTCTTCGGCAAACCCGAAATCTATCGGGGAAAAACAGCATTCACCCAGCCGCGCCTTCTGACCGAAGGGCACGCACCCTGCCTTCCTCTCTATCCGACTCTCGGACCGTTCGGTTCCGGGTGGCTGGGAGGACGGATCTCCGACGCCCTCAGGGGATTGATTGCAGCATCGGAAGATCTCCCCCGCAAACTGGTCGAGAAACATGCATTCGCTGAGAGGCTTCCTTTATGGCGAGCCGTTCATCGGCCGGAAAACCTCCCCGCTGCCGTCAAAGCCCGGGACCATCTCAGAAATCGGCTGGCCTACAAGGAATATGTACACTTTCACCTTCAACTGGCACTGATCCGCCGCAAACTTCGTGAAAGACCCCGCCTTCATCACTACAATCTGGATGACGGGTTCCGTTTGTCCGTCAGAAAACAGCTGCCCTTCACACTTACCTCGGCTCAGAAACAGAGTCTCAAAGAAATCTTTCACGACATTTCCGGCCCCCGCACCATGCAGCGCCTGCTCTGCGGCGATGTTGGCTGCGGAAAAACCATCGTCGCTTTCGTTGTTCTTCAGGCCGCACTCCATTCCGGCCAACAGGGAGCACTTCTGGCCCCC
>CAYMND010000042.1:0-11347 GCA_964391685.1 uncultured Clostridia bacterium
GCCGCCAGAACCCTTTCCTGCTCGGTGACATCCCGGACGACCGCCATGAACGATCCGTTTTCCAGGGGCACCAGTCGGCTTTCAAACTCGAGCCTCTGATTCTTCATGTCCAGGCTGTAGGTAAACTGTACCACCTCTCCCCGCTCCCGGGCCTCGGCCATCTTTTCGTAGGTCAGTCGAGACACATCCGCCGGCAGATATTCCGAAAGCTTTTGTCCCAGAAACAATACCGGCGAAGCGTACAGATCCTCGACACGGTTGGCTTTGACATCGATCACCCGACCGTCCGGATCGAAAACAAAGAGCATATCCGGATTGGCATCCAGCATCGCCTGGTTACGTAGCTGACTTTCCCGCAGGGCGAGTTCGGCCTGCTTGCGTTCACTGATGTCCCGAATGACCACCAGGGAACCGGGAGCCTCCGATGATTCTATTCGGGCCCCGTTGAGTTCTGCGAAAAAAGTGGTACCATCGTTTCGTTTGACCAACAGTTCCAGCCCTTTGGCCGGAAGTCCCTGTTCCTGTCCTTCGCGAAACGCATCAAGTCCTCTTTCTTTCATCGATTCATCGATGAACTCTGCAAAATGGCGGCCGCACATTTCCTGCGGTTCCATCCGGAAAAGAGTTCTCACCGCAGGAGAGGCGTAGGTGACAACCCCCTGATGATCGGTCAGGGCGATCAGATCGCTGGTATGCTCGGCCATGGAGCGAAATTTCTCCTCACTCTCCCGCAACGAGAGTTCGGTCTGTTTCCGTACGCTGATGTCACGGCCGCTGCCGATCAGTGAAGTCACTTTTCCCTGTTCATCCAGAATCGCCCGGGCGGTCCAGGAGATCCACCGCCACCCATCAACCGTTCTGGCCCGTTCCTCGTATGCGCATTGATACGGGGGATTGAGCAGACTCTGAACCGCTTGTGTCACTTTCGCCTGATCGTCCGGGTGGATTAACGGAGAGAAAGAGGTTCCGGTCAGTTCTTCTGCTCTTTTACCGAACATGCGGCAATATGAGGGATTTACATACAGCAACCTGCCTTCCAGGTCGGTCTGAACCACCAGATCCCGCTGGTTTTCCACCAATATACGGCAGAGTTCTTCTCCGCGTCGTTCATGACGCCGGTCTTCCTCCATCCCCAGGATGAAACCGGCAAAACGCAGAAAACCGGTCCATTCCGGTGAAGGTTCGAAGTCTTCCTTGAACAATATGCAGAGAAAACCGGTTTCCAACTCCCTGCACTGGACAGCGACTCCAACGCAGGTCTGCAGGCCGAATTCCCTAATCTTGGGATCGATGCGAGCCCAATCGCTGTCGGCCAGTTGACGGATGATCTTCAACGGTTCACCCGATTCCGCCATCGGATCAACGGTCAGATATTTCTGGACTTCTTCTCCTACCGGGAAACGCCATTGGTCTAGAGTGGTCACAACACTCCCATCAGGACTTCTGTACAGTATACAGAATCCTCCCAATACCTCGGTTAAGAGAGTCAACAACCGTGTGATATCCTTCTCTGAATCCCGGTCTGAAGTCAGCAGACCTTCCGTCAGTTTCCTGAGCCTGTCGCCATCCACTTTACCTGGCACCATATACACCTCAAACCGGAATAGTCCGAACCCTTTCTATAATATATTAGGAAAACATAAAAAACCCACTCCCACGCTTCAACCGGCTCGGCCTTTACTCTTTCTCCTTGCTACACACTGCTTTTCAACACCGCTCCGGCCAAGGCTTCCAAAGGCAGCACCTTCTGCACGGCACCAAGCTTTATCGCCTCCTTCGGCATACCGAAAACGACACACGACTCTTCATCCTGGGCAAAAGTCACCGCACCGGCCTCTTTCATCTCCAGCAGACCTTTGGCCCCATCGTCACCCATACCGGTCATGATGACACCGATCGCATTCTGCCCTGCATAACGGGCGGTGGAGCGGAACAGAACGTCAACCGACGGCCGATGTCGCGAAACCAGAGGTCCCCCTCGAACCTCGACGAAATAACGGGCTCCGCTCCGTTTTAGAAGCATGTGGAAATTCCCCGGGGCAATCAGCGCTTTCCCGGGCATCAGGGTTTCATTGTCCTCGGCCTCCTTTACCGTAACCCTGCAAAGTCCATTCAGACGCTGGGCGAAGGCTGCGGTGAATTTTTCCGGCATATGCTGCACGATGACAATCCCCGGAGCATTTTCCGGAAGCGTCTCGAGAAAAACCCTCAACGCTTCGGTTCCCCCGGTGGAAGCTCCGACTGCAACCACTTTCTCGGTTGTTGTCAGGCGATGGGAATCGGATCGGCCTGCAGGCAGAATGACATCGGCGCTCAGTTTGGGAGCCACCTCCGGTTTTTTTGCCAGTCTGGCCAGTTTCGCTCCAGCGGCGGCTTTCACTGTATCGATCAATCGGACCTTCGATTCCTCCAGAAAGGTTCGGGTGCCCAGTCTGGGTTTGAGAATAATATCCACCGCCCCATATTCCATGGCCTTGAACGCAGCCTCGGTCCCCTCACCGACCAGACTGGAACACATCACCACCGGCAGGGGATGCTGGGTCATCAGCTTTTTTAGAAAAGTGATCCCGTCCATCCGGGGCATCTCCACATCGAGGACAATGACATCGGGGACTTCCGCTGCGATGATTTCAGCGGCGATATAGGGATTGGCAGCCGCCCCCATGATTTCAATATCGGGATCCTGGGTCAATATGGCCGACAAGGTCTGGCGAACCACAGCCGAATCATCAACCAGCAGCACTCGGATTTTTGGACTCATGATGAAAACTCCCTGTTTATGATCAACTCCGCCGGGACAAGATACAGCGAAACTTCACCGCTCCTGGGATGGAATCTGATCTTACGACCCTGATTGCCACCGACATCCATATCAATGATGCGGATGCCGTTCTTTTTCAACAGTTCATGGGCCAGCTCGATGTTCTTTTTGCCGATATCCATCAAGCCTTCCCTCTTGACATCGAACATATTGGCCCCTCCGTACAGTTTGGCACTGAGGCGCTGTTTCGGAATCCCAAGCTCGGAAAATCGTCCGATCATCAGATCGAGAGAGCTGTCGACATATTTCAGTTTCTCTTTCAAGGTCACAACTTTTGAAATCGCTATCGTGAAACTCGGCAGCATGGCGTGACACATGGCGCCGACACCTCTACTGTCGAAGAGACAGATGGCCACACAAGATCCGAGAAGGGTGTGCAGAATGATATCCCGATTGCTGATAACCATCTCCTGGGGAGCGACCTGAATGACTTCAGCTGCGTTCATGTTCATATTTTCCGATACGTCGTGTGATACACCATCTCCAGCGCAAGGTCGGAAAATTGATGCAGAGACTCGGAGTGACCGAAGAAGATGTAACCTCCGGGCCGCAGATGGTTCAGGAGACGCGATATGATCAGCCGCTGGTTGTCCGCATTGAAATAGATCAGAACATTTCGACAGAAGATGATGTCCATCATCTCCCGGACTCCGAACTGGTCGTTCATGAAATTGAGGGCACGGAACTTGACCTTCTGTCTCAATACCGGAACAATTCTCACCTGCCGGCACTGCTTGTCCTTGCTACGCAGCAAGTATCGTTTGCGCAACTCCATGGGCACCGGAGCGATCCTTTCCTCAGCGTAGACCGCCCTTCTGGCGAAGGCGACCACTTCTTCCGAGAGATCCGTGCCCAGAATGGTGAAGTCGAGAGAAAAGCCAGGCACCTGGCTCTGCAGTTCGTTCAGCACCATAGCCAGCGTATACGGCTCTTCGCCAGTGGAACAGCCGGCGCTCCAGACCATCAACGGACGACGAACGCCCGCTCCTTCCTGGGATATCAGACCCGGAAGGGCAAAACGGGTCAAATAATCGAAGTGTTCGGGTTCACGAAAAAAATCGGTTTTATGAGTGGTGACCACATCTGCAAACAGAGGCATTTCCTGCTTCATGCCGACAACGGAGAAAAGATACTGGATATACTGCTTGAAGTCCGGCATCCCCAGGTCCTTCAACCGCTTGCGCAGTCTGGCTTCCAGCATCTCCTTCTTCGATTCGGTAATCTTCAGTCCGAATCGTTCTTCAATCAGATCGGCCAGTTTCTCAAACTGGCTGTCACTCAGGCGTCGACTGAAAACATTCATTTCCATGAGGTTATCCTCTCATACAAAAGAGGGTATTCACATTTTTCGAGTCCATGTCTTTCTCTCTTAAAACAACCCGGGATTACCCCCTTATTCAAAAAAAAATGAGCCATTTCCCCCTCTTTGTTCATGGCTCTTTTTCACCTCCCTTTCCTTTGATAACGGACCCGATCCCGCCCTCTTTCGGTCGAAAGAGGGCGGGCCGGTTATATTGAACGGTGATGAAAAGGCGATCAAGGTGAAGTCACCGCAGGTGATTCCTTCTTTTCTGAATCACCTCCGCCCATGGCCTGAACCATGCTCAATTCATCGACGGTGAAAATGGAGTTGATATCCAGAATAATGATGAAGGTGTCGTCCTGCTTGCCCATTCCCTTGATAAACTCCGTCCGGATATGAGATCCGATTTTCGGTGGCGGTTCGATCTGGGCCGAATTCAGTTCGATCACTTCACGAACCGAATCGGCCAGGGTGCCGATCAGAGTCGATTCGTTCTCCACGTCCACCTCCACGATGATGATGCAGGTGTCTACGGAACGCTTGGTTTCTCCCATGGCGAATTTACGTTTGAGATCCACCACCGGGACCACTCCGCCTCGCAGGTTGATAATTCCGCGCATGAATTCCGGTACTTTGGGCACCTTGGTGATGCGGGTGTAATCGAGCACCTCCCGAACCCGGGTGATCTCCATGGCGTAGATCTCCTCCGCCAGGCGGAACGTCAGGTACTGGCCTTCTCCGGCCTGCTTATGATCACTCATTTTAGTACCTCTCGAACAGATCGTCTTCCTTGTCCCGGCCATCTTCCAGATCTAAGTTAACTCCTTTACCCTGGTTTTTTTTCTCTTTCACACCGGTTGAACCACTCCCCAGTTTCTTGCCGCCGATATGGGAAATCAGGGGCTTGTGCTTTTTTCTGGCTGCCGGCTGGGTGGAAATCGTCATCCGGCCGGACCCCATGCCCTCGTGGCTGTCAATCCGGAAAAATTCAATCGAAGACTGAAGCTGCTCGGCCTGAGAAGAGAGCTCTTCGGCGGTGGAGGCCATCTCCTCGGCGGCTCCCGCATTCTGCTGGATCACCTGGTCCAGCTGCTGTATGGCTTTGTTGATCTGACTGGCACCGCTGTTCTGTTCCACACTGGCCGCGGAAATCTCCTGAACCAGATCGGCGGTTTTCTGAATGTCGGGAACCAGTTGCTCCAGCATCTGACCTGCTTTTTCGGCCACATCCACACTGCTTCTGGCCAGTTCGGTGATCTCTCCGGCCGCTGTCTGGCTTCTTTCGGCCAGCTTGCGCACCTCCGATGCCACCACAGCGAAGCCCTTGCCGTGTTCTCCGGCCCGGGCGGCCTCGATGGCAGCGTTAAGAGCCAGAAGGTTGGTCTGGCGTGCGATTTCCTGAATGATACTGATCTTCTCGGCGATCTCTTTCATGGCCTTCACCGACTCGCTCACGGCACTGCCGCTCTCCCGAGCATCCTTGGCCGACTTGGAGGAGATCTTCTCGGTGGCCCCGGCATTCTCGGTATTCTGCTGGATGTTGGCGCTCATCTGTTCCATGGAGGAGGAAACCTCCTCGGCGGCACTGGCCTGCTCAGTGGCACCCTGGGACATTTCCTGTGCCGTGGAGTTCAGCTGCTGACTTCCGGAAGAGACGTTCTGTGCGGCTGTGATTACGCTTCCGATCACTTCCTTGAGTCGCTCGACCATTTCGGTGAGCGCATTGGACATCTCGCCCACTTCATCTTTTCGCTTCAGAGAATCGCTATCCACCTTGGCCGTCAGGTTGCCGTTGGAGAGCTCCCGGGCGAAGGCGACACCGTTGACGATGCCCTTTGAAATGGTGCGACTGATAAAGAAGCCCAAAATTATGGCCACTAGAATCCCGACGATGATGCCGATGATCACCGAAGCCCTTGCGCTGCTGCTGGCAGCGTCTCCTGATTTGACCGCGGTGTCTGCCAGTATCAGATTGCTATCGACAATCTTCTGGAGCAGAGCCAGGGCCTCGTCCTGAACCAGCCGAATATCTTCCATGGCCAGCTTTTCCGCACTGGAGAAGAGATCGACAGACTTCTGGGCCTCGCCGATGGCCTGTTCAAAGTATGTAAAGACCTGCTCGGCGGAAGGCAGCAACGTTCGTTCGTAGACATTGGCCGCTTCAACGCGGTTGCCGGCGGCAACCAGACGCTTGATCTGCCCGATGACATTGTGAAACTGGCGATGCGGATCCTGGAGGGCGTTGAACGCCTGGATCAATGCGGGATTCTGGGTGCTAAAAGTCGGCAGCCAGCGTCCCAGGTTGCAGCCCGTATGATCGTCCCCCCCCTCAAAGACGTTACCGCCTCGAAGCAGGTTGGCCGCCCGGACCTGAAGCTTGTAGTGGTCACCCTGAAAGGTTTCCAGATTTTTGAGCAGCTGCATCGGATAATGGATATCGAGCCGGATGATCTCCTGGAACATCTTGATGAATTCATCATTCTTCTCCCTCCACTTGGCCAGCTTGCCCTTGAATTCCGTCCACAGTTTCGAATTTTCCTCGTTCATCTCCAGCGCTTCCAGAGTTTTCATGGCTTCCGTGTAGAGTCCTCTGGCCTTGTCGATGTTGCTGAACTGGCGGGTACGATCCTCTCCCTTGACATTGGGATTCAGCAAAGTCCGCTGGGCCACCCGGAATTTTTCGAAACCGATCTCCATGTCTTTGAGGTTCTGGACACCCGGCATACGCTGCCCGGACACCTCATGAAAGGACGTACTGACTTTGTCGACTCCGATATAACCCATAATTCCGATGAACAAGGCGATCAGGCAGACGATACCAAAGCCGAACATGATCTTGAGCGCTATCTTCCAGTTGTTGAAACTCATAATATTTTCCCTCCTTACATTTTATTTTCCATCTTTTTGTCTATGGCCTGCGGGGGATTGTTTTGACGGCAATCCCGCAGCCATCAGAACAAAGGTGCAAGGTAAAAACCATTTAGTTTCCGTATTTTTCACTCATGTAACAAAACCACCCTCTCTGGAAAAAGGGGACTGGGCAGTCTGTTTCTACGGCGGACATAAAACCGGTAGCCACAGGACACCGGCTTTTTTCCGTCTTGCAATTGTCGCAACTGCTGCTTTTTTGCATCGGTTTTTTCAACTCGTTGATGAGCAGCTGAATCCGTTTCAAAACATCTTCTGTGGGTTGTAGGTGTTCACGCATTTATTTCTCCTTGTAAACTGAGTTGACTGTCTCTGGAACGATTCAGTTGAATCTCCTCCATCTGCTTCACCAGACAGGGAATATCCAGAATCAGGGCGATGCCTCCGTCCCCGAGAATGGTGGCCCCGGAGACCCCTTCCAACTTCTTTAGATACGCTCCGAGATTCTTGATCACGGTTTGATGACCTCCGATGACCTGATCCACCACCAGCCCGACACGCCGGTTTTCATTCCGGATGATAATGATCTGTTCGTAATCCGGTGCCGGCTCGTCATGCTCGAAGATCTCATGCAGATAGATGTACGGAACCAGAGCGCCTCGAACCTTGACCAATCGGTTTCCCCCGTCGGATACGATTCTGCTGTGCCGGATCTCGACACACTCTTCCACCAGGGCCAGGGGAATTACGTACCGTTCCGCTCCGACCTGGACCAGCAGTCCGTCGATTATGGCCAAGGTAAGCGGGATCTTAATGGTCACCGTCGTACCGATATCGACTTCGCTTTCAACCTGAACACTGCCGCGAAGTGCCTCAATGTTTCGCTTGACCACATCCATGCCCACGCCCCGGCCGGACAAATCACTCACCTGTTTGGCCGTGGAAAAACCGGGTTCGAATATCAGGTTGTATACTTTCTGTTCGTTAAGTTGAGTGTCCTGCTGAATGAGACCACGTTCCACCGCTTTATCGCGGATGGCTTCGACATCCAGGCCGCGACCGTCATCACTGATCTGAATGACGACAAATCCGCCGGACTGGGATGCTCCGAGGTGAACCATACCCTGCCGGGATTTTCCTTTCTCCAACCTCTGTTCCGGAGATTCGACGCCATGATCTATGGAGTTTCGAATCAGATGTACGAGAGGATCGTGAAGTTTCTCGATGACCGACTTGTCGAGCTCCGTTTCGTCCCCTTCGGTGCTCAGTTCGATCTCTTTGCCCAATTGAGCCGAAAGATCCCGAACCAGGCGGCGGAACTGGGAAAAAGTAGATCCAATGGGAAACATGCGGATATCCATCGTGTGATCCCGCAATTCAGCAGTCAGACGTTCCATCTCCTCCGATACTCCCAACAGCTCGGAATCGATCCGTTGATTGCTCAACTGATTGAGCCGGGCTTGAAGGGTGACCAGTTCTCCGACCAAATTCACCAGGATATCCACTTTATCCGATGAAACCCGGAGAGAGGTGACCTCTTTTTTTTCTCCCGCCGTCTGTCTCAATTGCCGGATATGCTTCTGCTCCATCAGGGCGGACTCGATGGCTTCGTTCTGAACAGCCCCCTGTGAAACCAAAATCTCCCCAAACCGGTGCTGCATGGAGAGCGCCCGATTCATCTCTTCCCGGTTGATGTCCCCTCTTTCTATCAGGATATCTCCCAGTTTTTTATAATCCGGATCAGGTGACTCATCCGATCCGTCATCGATCATGTCAATCTGAATCCGGACATAATCGTCCAGCATCATGGTGATGTCCTGGATGCTGTCGATTCCCTGATCGGTGGTCAGAATCAAAACCCAGGCGAGGTAACAGACTTCCGGATCGATATGGAACAAATCCGGTATTTTCGTCGTCTTGGCGATAATGAGCAAATCACCCAACGTTCGGAAGCTCGAGAATATTTCACATGTGTTGACTCCCTGTCGGAAGACGGACTCCCCCGGAGTGAACACAATTCGAAATGTCTGTCGGGCTCCTGAAACGGAAAGATTTTTCTCTTCTTCTGCTTTTGACTTTTCTTCCTCTTCGATGATAGAATTGGCTCCCAGCCGATTCTCGATCCGCCGGACGATTTCCTCTTTCTGCTGAATCACTTCCGGTGTCAACTCCGCACTGTCCAGCATTTTGGAAATCAGATCCGCCGAACTCAGAGTCAGGTCAATGATATCCTTGTCAAGTTTCAGACGATTGTTCCGAACCCGATCGAAAAGATCCTCGAGGTGATGGGCGAAATCGGAAACCGTATCCAGACCGAACATGGCCCCGGATCCTTTGATGGTATGCAGAGAACGGAATATCCTGGCAACCAGTTCCGTGTTCTCCGGATCTTGCTCCAGCTCAAGAAGAGAGGAGACAATGTCGGAAACCAGCTCCCGTCCCTCCTCGATGAAGATATCCGTAAATGACTGACTCATCCTTCCTCACTCAAGGTCACCTGATTCTCCTTGAGAAAATCGTAAAAGGGTGTGGAAATTCCGATCAGTTCCCAGCGACTGATCAGCTCCGACGGTATGGCCCCGCAGATGGCCACAGTGTACGGCTTGAGTTTCGCGGTACGGATGAAGGCGATGAACCACTGCAGAAAAGAGGTGTCCACCTTGTTTACGTCCTGAAAAGCGATATCGATATGATTCCTGTGCCTCAGCCATTCGATGACCTGATTGTGAATGGAGGCGATCCGGTCAATATCGAGTATCTGACTCAACACAAAGTTTTTGGTCCCTTTTTTCTTCATGTCTCACCTCCGTTTTCAATTTCCGTTATCTACAACGGAAGAGCCGTTCATCGACCGCCTGCGAAAGATCAGCAGCCGTTTGCTGATGTCTCTGTTCTCGTCGGTGAATGAAAAGAGAACTTCTCCGCAGGCAGGGGCGATCAGTTTGACCAGGCTGAGATCGATCTTCAGGAAATCCGCATCCCGAATAGCGTCCAGAAGCAATTGCCGGAGGGACTCGGCGTCCCCCTGGACCAGGTCTCCGAACATGGCCAGCGTCGCTTCTTTACTCCAGCGTTCATAATCGTATTTCAACACGTTTCACCCAGGGCTCCATAATGAAAGAATGATGCCAAAAGTGATGAATCACCAAAATGAAGATGTAAAGCTCCTCTCAGGAAACGGGTTCTCAGGATAATGAAAAAAGAATGGGCAAAACGCTCGACTCGGTGCGCATTTTGCCCAGGCAAAATGCGCACCGACTTCAGCTGCTTCTCTAATCCAGCTTGAACTGAGCCACCAGACTATCGAGATTTTCAGTATGGGTTTTCAACTCGTTGGTCAAGGTAATGAATTCCGCCGACATGCGTGCGTTATCGTTGCCCAGCCCGTCGATCTCGTTGACAGCGATATTGATCTGACCGATTCCGGTCTGCTGCTCGTTGGAAAGTGCCGTGATCTGGGTGATTAGAGTAGATATTTCCAACACAGTCCCCCGGATCCTTTCAAAGAATTGAGCCGTTTCGTGAACCAGAACCAATCCTTTCTTGGTGGAAGTCACATTTCTGGAGACAATATTACGGATGGTTCGAGAGGATTCAGCCGTCTTCTGAGCCAGGTTTCTGACTTCCGCCGCCACTACCGCAAACCCGCGACCGGCTTCACCGGCCCTGGCCGCTTCAACTGCCGCATTCAGTGCCAGGAGGTTGGTTTGAAAGCTGATGTCATCGATGACATTGACTATTTTACTGATTTGATCACTGGACTGGTGAATCTCATCCATGGTGCTGTTGACACTGTCAATCAATTGCTCCTTTTCCTCCAGTTCTTTGTTGATTCCTGACAATCCGCTTTCCGCACTTGCAGCGTTTTCGGAATTGATCTTGACCCCTTTCGAAAACTGTTCCAGGGTGACGGTGGTCTCCGTCAAAGCCGCCGCCTGTTGGGTCGTATGTTCGGCCAGTTCACGACTTCTCCCGGCGATGGATTCTGAAGAACTGCTGATGACTCCGGAGCTTTCAGAAATGTTTTTCACCATTCCATGAAGACGGTCGAGAAACTTGTTGAACCAGCCGGCCAGTTCACCGACTTCGTCCCTTTTTTCTATCTCGAGCCGCTGTGTCATGTCCACCTGTCCTTCGGCAAGGTCCCGGGCCCGGTCCACCAGAGAAAGGATCGGTCTTACAATACTGCGGGCAATCAGACGCCACAACCCCCCCACCATTATCAACGACACCAGCAAAACGATCAGCATGAAATTGCGACTCCGCCGATTGGCATCTCTCTGAGCGTATACCCCTCCGAAAAACTCCTCGTCCCAGGTTCCGGCCCCGATGATCCACTGCCAGGGTGCGAAATA
>CAYMND010000043.1:0-11323 GCA_964391685.1 uncultured Clostridia bacterium
CCGAGTTTCTTTTTGATTTCGAACCGACGGTTGATCAGTCGAGCACCGACTGCCAGCCCGGTTTCCTCATCTGTCCGGCTCACTTCTTTTCCTCATTTTGATCCGAATCATCCACCTTTCTTTTTTCTTCCGCTTCCTTTTTTTCCTGTTCCTTCGGATCTATCAACACAATGACCTTCTCATTTTTCTTCATCAGCCACAACCGCTCACGGGCTGTCCGTTCCAGGGCCAGCGGATCGTTTTCCAGCTCCTCAACCTCCTCGGCCAACTGGTCCCGCTCTTCCTTCAACCGTTCAATTTCGCTTTGAGCTGTCTGTATATTCTGCTTTTTGCTGCGAATATCCAGAAAACCGCTGTCACCGAAAAAGAAAGAAAGGATCAGAATAAAAACGATCAGGATCACCATCAGCAGAAAGCCTTTGGAAGAAAAAAAACCTTCTCCCTTATTTTTCAAGCAACTTTCTCCCCAAAGCAATCAGCCTCGAAGCTTCTCTCCCGGATGAAGCCTCCGAATAGATCCGCAACACCCCGTGGGTTCCCGATGAACGGACAAGCAACCAGGATCCCGGAAAAAAAAGCTTGATTCCGTCAATATACTGAGCCTTTTCCGGCTTGATTCCCAACCGGCTGAGTTCACCGTTTTCACTGAGTTTTTCGAGCTTCTGCAGACGTGCCAAGGATGCTTTGAGAGAAATCTCTTTCTGCACCAGATGCGGGAATCGCGATTGAAAGTCCTTGTGAAGTTCATGAAAAGTTCGTCCATGGTAGGCCAGCATCTCGGTAAAGAGCAGGCTGAACAGAATGCCGTCCTTGATCAGTGCGCCATGGTTAACAGCCGCTCCATTGGTGCTTTCAACTCCGACAAAAGCCTTTCGCACCGCCATCATCTGGGCCACATGCTTGAATCCTACCGGCGTGGTGTAGAGGGGACGCTGATGGGCCTGACAGACCTTGTCGATCAAGTCGGTAGTGGCGATGGATTTGACCACACCACCACCGAAACCTCGACTTTCGATGAGGTATTCAATCAGGAGCGGCATCACCCGGTTTGCCGGCAAAAACATACCCGAATGATCGACAATGCCGAAACGGTCCCCGTCGATATCCGTAGCCAGCCCCACATGGGCCGATTGCTTCAACACTTCCCGCGAAAGGTCCCTCAAGTTGGATGCGGTGCAATAGGGAATCACCTCACCGAAAGAAGAGTAGGGAAATCCATGCATGCTGCTCACCGGAATCCCGTTCTCTTCGAGAATACGGTCGAGATACTCCCTGGATGAACCGTACAGGTTGTCGACGATGATCTTCATCCCCGCTTTCCGGATGAGATCAAAATCGACCAGTTGTCGCAGATGCTCGAAGTAATCTCCCCGTAAATCGACAATTTCGGCGAAATCTTCCGGTATGTATCTCGGTTGATGCCTGTAGGTGTCGGCCAGACGGTCTATCTCTTTTTCCAGGATGGTCGTTTCCGATGGCATCGCCGGTCGTCCGTGCACGTTGACCAGTTTGATGCCGTTGTATATCGGTGCGTTGAAGCTGGCGGTGAACATAATCGCCCCGCTGAGTTTCTTCTGCACCACCGCCAGGCCCACTGCCGGAAGGGGGGTGTCCCGATCGGTCAGCAGAGCCTTGATTCCAGAGCTGTAGAGAACCTTGGCCGTCTCCAGTGCAAAACGGTCGGACAGGAAACGGGTATCGTAATTCACCAGTACCCGGATGTGCTGCCCTGGGAAGGTACGCTTTAAAACCCGGGCGTAGGCTGCTGCGAAGAGCCGGACCCGATCAAAAGTGAACTCGGTGCCCATTCTGGCCCGCCAGCCGTCGGTGCCAAATCTGATTTCCGGCATGCTCCTTTCCCTCACCGTCCCGCCTTCACACGCCCTACCAGGGCACTTTATCTCAAACGCTGCACGATATCGTCGGTGGTCCCGACGGTGAATGTCGACAGTGGTTGAGCGATATTGATTTCTGCGATTCGGTTGGGACCGGCACTGAACACACAGCAGGCGTTGGCCGTGGTGTCCCAGGTATAGCGGATGTTGCAGGCGTAGGTGCTGCCCCAGGGATCTGCCTTGACTTCAGTGATGTATGGACCATCCCATTTGACGGGACCGGTTACGGAATAATCGATCGCCCCATCCTTTGGATCGTTCTCTACCATATGATTCATAAAGGTGTCACCCCGAGCTGCAGTGACCCCCCAAGTTCCGATGCTGCGCCAATTGGCCGTACCTGCCCCCGCGTTTGCGAAAGCATCTCCGGGACCGAAAAGCATATAAAGATAATCCGGATTACCGGCAGTCCCGTTGGATGTCGGCCAGCGTCCGAGGTCCTTGTAAAAAGATGCCACCGCTGCGGCAATCACCTGCACCTCGTTGGTGGCACGCGCTATCTTGGAATCGTTGATGTTTTTTGCGATGGTCGGTGTCAGAATAGCGGCCAGGATACCGATAACCGCTAAAACAACAACCATTTCAATCAAGGTGAATCCCTCGGCGTTACGCTCTTTCCTCATAGGCACCTCCTCGTTACAGCCAAAAATCAGAGAAACGGGACCAGCGAGCGCCAGCCGTTGGGCAACTCTTTGGCCACATCATTTAATATAACGAAGATCATGACGGATATCAACAAAACAAAACCGGCATTCATCAACGCCGTCTTCAATTTATTGGAAAAATCCCGACGAGCCAAGGATTCGAGACTGTAGATCAGCAGATGCCCCCCGTCGAGAGCCGGAATCGGAAACAGGTTGAAAATACCGAGCTGCAGCGAGATGAAAGCGATCAGAAACAAGAAATCATAGAGTCCTCGTTCAATCATCTGCTTTGAAACCTTGGCGATCTCGATGGGCCCCGAGAGGTTTTGCGGAGAAAGCTGTCCGATTACCATTTTCTTGAAGGCGTTGAGGGTAAAGAAGGCCAATTCGCCGATTTGGGACAGGCTCGCCCGGATGGAGTAAACGAACGTGTTCTTCCTTTTCGGATAATAAACATCCCGAATGACACCGATCATTCTTTTCCCCTGATGCATCCTGGTTTTCACAACGATGTCCAACGGTTTTCCTTCCCGCAGAATCGAAAGTCTGATGTCTCCTTCCGGAACAGCATCCATCACTTCAGACAGAGAAAAAAAGGTGACCGGACTGCCATTGACTTTCTCAATGACATCCCCCGGACGAATCTCTTTCGGCGGATCGGGAAAATCAGGATTGTACTCCTTGATCAGCGACAGAAATCCGTACTGAATGCCGCAATCCCCGATGATCCCCTTCTCGTCGGAACCGATGGTCATTTCGAGATTCTGTGTCTCCCCATTTCGTGACACCATCACCTCAACTTTTTTCTTGGCCCGGGTACGGACGACACGTTCCAGATCATTCCAGTTGTCGATCTTCACCCCGTCAATGTCCAGTATCCGGTCACCAATCCGGATTCCGGCAGCTTCGGCGGC
The DNA here is from genome assembly GCA_964391685.1 of uncultured Clostridia bacterium. Lineage (GTDB taxonomy): Bacteria > Acidobacteriota > Aminicenantia > UBA2199 > UBA2199 > CAYMND01. The sequence continues at coordinate 3,454 of CAYMND010000043.1, forward strand.
GCCCCCTTCTTCCACAAAACCGATGACAGGTGGTTCGAACCGATAGGCTTCCAGATCGGCTTTGTTCATGTTGATGATCGTGATCAGGCCCAGCGCCAGCAGGATGTTCATAATCGGTCCCATAATCAGAATAAAGATCTTCTGTCCGCGATTCTTGGCCAGAAACTCGTCGGGTTTGGGATTTTCGACGTCGATTTCCTCTTCACCTGCCATGCGGACGTACCCCCCCAGGGGCACCAGACTCAGGCGGAAATCGGTGTCTCCGAACTTCCGTCCCAGAAGTCTCGGACCGAAGCCGAACGAAAACACCTCCACCCGGACGCCCATCAGACGGGCGGCGATGAAATGTCCGAATTCATGAATGAGTACGACGATGCCCAGTACCAGGGCAAGGGATAATATGGTCTGAAAAAAGGCGATCAATTGCGACATGCCTTACATTCTCCTTTCAAGAATCACTTTTTCGGCCAACCGTCTGCCGCCGGCAATGATTTCCTCCACCTCATCGGGATTTCGAGGTGATGGAAAATGACAAGCGGCAACGGTATCGGCCACCACTCCCACGATATCGGTAAACCGGATCTTCCTCTCCATAAAAGCATCGACTGCGACCTCGTTGGCGGCATTGAAGACCGCACCGCCGCTGCCCCCGGCTGCCAGGACATCCCGGGCCAGTCTGATGGCGGGGAAATTTTCATGATCAACCTCACGGAAAGTCAGTGCCTCCGTGCGGGTCAAGTCGAGCCTGGGAAAACCGGAATCCAGCCGTTGCGGATGAGTCAGAGCGTATTGGATGGGAAGACGCATGTCCGTCACTCCGAGTTGAGCCAGCAGCGAGCAGTCTTCAAACTCCACCAATGAATGGACAATGCTCTGCGGATGTACCCAGACGTCGATCTTGTCTCCCGGGAGTTGAAACAGGAACCTAGCCTCGATCATCTCCAGTCCCTTGTTCATCAACGTTGCCGAATCGATGCTGATCTTTCGCCCCATACGCCAACGCGGATGGGCCAGTGCCTGTTCGGGGTTCACTTCCCGCAGCTGACTGGATTTGAATCCCAGGAAAGGGCCGCCGGACGCCGTTAGAATCATTCTCCTGACTCCCCGGGGTTCGAGTCCGGAAAGAGCCTGGAATATTGCACTCTGTTCGCTGTCTATCGGAATCAGACTGGCCCGGCTGTCCTGCAATGCATGGTTGATGAGATCACCCGCAGCCACCAGGGTTTCCTTGTTGGCCAGACATATACGGAGTCCACGGTCAATCGCCCGGAATGTGGCTTTCAACGCAACCGTGCCGGTGATGGCAGAAACTACGGTATCCGCTTCATCCATTTCAACGGAGGACAGTATCCCGGCTTTTCCCGACGCAATGTCCATGCCGGGGAAAAGATCCCTCAAAGTCCGGGCATCATCCGGGCTGCCGGTCACCACCAGTCTGGGTTTGAACTCCCGAATCTGCTCGGTCAGTCGCTCCATATTCTTTCCGGCCACCAGGCTGACAATCCGGAAACGGTCCGGATGGCGCCGGACCACATCCAGGGTGCTGCAGCCGATGGAACCCGTACAACCGAGCAGAGCTATATTCCGCTGTTCATGTTCCCGGATCATGAAAGCCACAACAGCAGATAATAGAAAGCCGGAGCACAAAGCAGATAGCTGTCGATCCGATCCAGAATACCGCCGTGTCCGGGAATGATCCTCCCCGAATCCTTTACCCCGGCAAAGCGCTTGAACAGAGACTCCAACGGATCGGCCAACTGGGACAACAGTGCCAGAAGAACCCCGCAAAAAATGACAAAGGAAAGACTGAACCGGGACAGGGAGAACAGGTAATACCCCGGAACGGCCAGTACGGCCGCCGAGATCAGAGCCGCGATGAATCCTTCCAGTGATTTTTTTGGTGAAGCTACCGGCCAGATCTTGTGTTTCCCAATGGCCTTGCCGACAAAATAGGCTCCGGAGTCACCGATGGCCACCGACCAGATCATAAAAAAAAGCAGTCCATATCCCATTTCTCTGAGCAGAAAGAGGTGATACAAAGGGAAAAACAGGTACAGCAGCACCAGAAACTGCTGGCTGAATAAAAGAGGAAACTGCGGCAGTCTCTCCGGCTTTCGCACCCAGAGCACCAAGGCCACGCCACCAACCAAAAGGTAGATGAACAGGACCTGAGCCAGACTCGGCTCGCCTCGCCAGAACGACACGCCCAACAGCGCACCGCCAATGACGGTCCACACCGACATCCAGGCAGGTGTCTGGATCATTGTGTTCAGCTCATGTGCTGCCAGCCCGGCCAGAACAAAGACAAACAGCAGAAAGGCTGCAGCTGGAAGATACCGAACGACGCAGAAAACAATGGCAATCATCACGACAGCGGAAGCCGTCCTTACAAAAAACTCTTTCATATGGCACCATATCGACGTGACCGTTGCTGATAGTCCAGCAATGCGGTCACGAATTCACAGGATCTGAAATCAGGCCAGAGAATTGGAGTGAAATAGAGTTCGGTATACGCCAACTGATACAGCAGAAAATTGGAGATGCGCAGTTCTCCGGAGGTTCGGATGAGCAGATCGGGGTCAGCTTGTCCGGCTGTATCCAGATAGGCGGAAAACCCTTCTTCGTCGAGTTCCTCCCAGTTGATTTGATCCCGGGCCATTCGTCTGACCGCTCGAATCAGTTCATCCCGACCACCGTAACTGATCGCCAGCTGTACCAGCATACCCGGATTGGAGGAAGTCTCCTCAGTCAGTCTGGCAATTTTATCCTGAAGCTTGGCATCGAGACGCCCCGGTTCCCCGATGACCCTGAAACGCAGACCGTTGTCCATTAGTAATGATCGCTGGGTGCTGATCTGACGTGAAAAAATGGCCATCAGGGCATCCACTTCCTCTTTCGGCCGTCGCCAGTTCTCACTGGAAAACGAATAAAAGGTCAAGGTCGACAACCCCAGTCTGGCTGATGTCTCAGTAATTTCGCGTGCTGCCTTCACCCCCTGTCGATGTCCTTCTATCCGTGGTCTACCCCGCGATTTGGCCCAGCGTCCGTTTCCATCCATGATCAGCGCCACATGACGAGGTATTTTCTTCGGGTCCAGTCGTTCCAGAAGATCGGCCAGAGACTGGTCGAGGTGCTTGACATCTTTGAAACCGGGGAAAAGCATGAAGGCATTATAATTGCATTCATCCACAAGGTCAAGAAAAACGGTTCCCGGGGCTTGACATCATAAACATGAAAACGCATAGTTTGCTTAAATGCACCATTCGCTGCTCAAGAAAAATCTGGAGTTGATTCTCGATATCAACGAAGATCTCAGCCGTATGCGCGATCTCGATTCCCTGCTGAATCGAGTGCTTCACGAAGCCCGCCGGATCACCCGGGCTGATGCCGGTTCCATCTATCTGGTCGACAACTCCAACCTGGCCATCGAGTACGTTCAGAACGACACCCTGCGAAACAGGCAGAATCGAAAATCCCGTTTCGAATACTATAAGCAGGTGTTGGTGATCGATCCTCAATCACTGGCAGGATACGTCGCTCTGACCAGACAACCGCTTCGCATCAGCGATGCCTACCGCTTACCCGATCATCTCCCCTTTTCTTTCAACAAATCTTTTGACGAGGCCTCCGGCTATCGAACAAAATCCATACTCACCGTCCCCCTGGTTTCCGGGGGCATAACCGTTATCGGCATCCTTCAGATCATCAACGCCCAGGATGACCAAGCCCGGATCATCGCCTTCAACAGGGAGGACCAACTGATGGTTTCTCTCTTCGCCAGCCAGGCCGCCGCTGCCATTGAAAGAGCCAGGATGACCCGTGAACTGATTCTGCGAATGATCCAGATGGCCGAACTCCGCGATCCCGAAGAGACAGGAGCCCATGTAAAACGAGTGGGGGCTTTCGCAGTGGAACTCTACCACCGTTGGGCGGAACGCCGTCATATTCCGGAAAGCGAGACCAGCCACAATCTGGACATTCTGCGCATCGCCGCCATGCTTCACGACGTAGGCAAGCTGGCCATAAGCGATTCCATCCTGAAGAAACAGATGACTCTGAACGAAGAAGAGTTTGACCGAATGAAATGGCACACAATTCTAGGTGCACAACTGTTTTGCAAGGGGAACTCTGACTGGGATCGGATGGCTGCCGAAATTGCCCTGAATCACCATGAGCATTGGGATGGTTCCGGGTACCCGGGAGTCATCGACGACCTGAACTCCAATCCGATCCGTTTCGGTAAGGGGAAAAGCGGAGAAATGATCCCTCTGCCCGCCCGTATCGTAGCCCTTGCCGATGTCTACGACGCCCTGACATCCGCTCGTTCCTATAAAAGATCCTGGCCTGAAGATGAAGTGGTAGAACATATCGTGTCTCAACGAGGGAAACATTTCGATCCTGAACTGGTGGATATCTTCATAGAAATTCATCCCGTTTTTTTATCGATTCGACAAAAATATCACACCTGACCGCATCCTGAACAACCACAGAGCTCTTTATCCTTCACAGTTATAATGTTATAATCTTTCACCTTGACGCAAAATGAAACGAATTGAAAAATCATCCGTGACCCGTCGCAACCCGTTGATTTACGGAACCGCAGTGGTTTTAAGCCGTTTCGGAATCCGATATCTTTCCCATACGCATGATGAAATATCTCCCAAAATGAAGAGCCTGAAAAAAGAGGGTTTTCGATTTCTGTATACAGGCCTTCATAAAAGTCTCTGGGAAACCACCGGAGTCCAGGCCGTTCTGCAACGCAACCAGTACAAGGTACCCTATGCCGCCATGGGCGATAACCTGATCCGTGGACGATTCTACCAGGCAATTGCCAAGCGGTCGGGACTTTTCCTTGTGAAAAGGGCAACTGGAAGACAGGGGCTCCTGGAATCGGCGGCTTCACTGAAATCGGCCATAAAGGCACATATCGAATCCGGAATCGATGTCATCGTATATCCGGAAGGCACACGTCAGAATATTCCGCAGTTCGGCCGCTACGGAACCTTCTTCACCGCCGCATTCGAAGCGGCAGTGGAATTGAGCCAATCCGGTCAAAAACTAGCTCTGGTTCCCGTCAACATCGATTACAGCCATGTTCGGGAAGACAAGGAGATGCTCTATTCAGCTTCAAGACATCCCCGTACTCTGCACGTCCTGGACTCCCTGAAAATGCTGTCTCATCTGGGTGACATATATGTAAGCATCGGCGACCCGGTAGTTCCTGACTCAGAACAATGGAACCGGAAGACCCTTGCCGCTCGTCTTCATCAGGATTGTCTCAACCTGATCAAAGTCCTTCCCGTCAACGTCATCTCCTGGGCGATTTACACTCTCAGACAGCAAAGCATCATAGACAACGAGAGATTGTATCGGGAAATTGAAAAGAATATCGAGCATCTCGCCCCGTATCAGGAGCGTTTCCGCAACTTCAATACACAGAGTCGGGGAAAAGAACTCTACCAGGAGCTGGTACAAAAACGGAAGGAATTCAACCGTTGGTCCGAAGAGAATGAGAACTTGTCAAAATTCTTTAAACTGTATCGGGACTATATCGGCCCCCTGATCAACCAGGAATCCTACAGCGGTTGATTCGTCTTGCTGCGCCGGAACCGCTTCATATAATCATCGGCGACTTTCTTGGCATCCAATCCAAGAATCTTGGCATAAACCGAAACGTACCAGCGAAGCAACCCGGCTTCAGGCAGCTTGGAATACTTTTCCTGTTCGATATGAGCGAACAGCTTGTACGGCAGTTCCGTCTGCTGGTAAATATCATGCAAGCCGATCCCTTTTTCCTCGCGTATCCGTCGCAGTTCCTGACCTGTATACTCCGGAGACGCTTCGTCCTTTTCGAGAACCACCTCGGCGAGGGTTTCATCCAGCTCGTCTGCATCCCTGGTTTTCAGATATTCCACGATCCGTTCGTAGGCCCGGTTGATCCGCTCGAGAAGTGTCGTCCGTTCCTCCTCGCTCCACTCTCCTTCCAGCAGCTGGATGGAAATATCTTTCGGCCCGCTGCCGTATAAACGTTTCATATGCTCGAAGGCCTCTTCAATCTCTTCCGGTTCCGCATCCGGCTCAACATCGAGCAGGTTGTAGGCTTCGACGATACTTTTATTGAGATTCATGCATCACCGCTTCAGCTGGTCGTTCTTTTGCAGGTGACTCAGACAGACATCCAGATCATCTGCGAGAAAACCCGACTGAAAGAGGTTCCAACATCCCGCTCCGGTCTGGTTTTGCCAGAACACCGGCAGATAACGAACCACCCCGACGTAGGCTGTCCGTACCAGAAAATATTGCCTCAGGACACTCCGCAGCGAAAAGCCCATTTCCTTCTGCCCTTCATCCCGGGTCTGGTTCAGAATCAGAGCGATACGAAACTGCTTCAGTGCGTTGTTGATGATGGCCGGAGCGATGGGGCTCAGATTCTGGAAAGTTTCCACCAACAGAGGGATCGCTACAGGCCCCTCCACCTTCGGGCGGTTTCTCCAGGCGTTTTTGGCCTGTTCTTTCAGACCAGCGGAACCGAGAACCTGATTCAGGTGCCGGAACAATGCCTTCTTGACGAAGAGGTAGAGGTTATCCAGTGATGTCACTTCCGGAGTGGTTACCAGAATCGGTCGGTCGGCCATCAGAAAAGTATCGACTGTGTGCATACCGGACCCTGCTCCAAGGTCCGCCAGCACCAGATCAGTCGGTAAGGTTTTGAGATGACGGAAAAATTTTTCTCTCTGGGTGATCGTGATTGTCCCGGCATCCAAGGTTCGATAATCACCCGGAAGCAGCTTCAGGTTGGACAGTGGCGTTTCGACAAGCAATTCCTGCAGGCTGACACCTTCCGAAAAAAAATCACTGATCGACCTTTTGGGTCTTTTGATTCCCATAATCGTGTGGAGATTGGGTCCGCCGAAATCGGCGTCAGCCAGAATCACCTGACGCCCCTGCCCGGCCAGTCGGACCGCGAGACCGGCTGTGACCATACTTTTACCGGTACCCCCTTTACCTCCGGCAATGGCCCACACTTCGGCGTGATCGGACTCTTTTGAACCTGTTTTCATGTTACCCAGCATATCTATTTGTAACTGAAATGAATCATCCCTGTCAACAGCAGTTTGACAAAATGTTGACCGATGACGGCGATATATTCGATCTTATCTTCAAAACGCGACGGATGAGTTACACCGCTTGACCTGCTCCGGTTCTCTCTTTCTCTTTTCGGTTGACCACTAAGGCCGATGGGATTATACTGAAAATATTCAAAAACAAGAGGCTTTCTATGAGTTTTGATAAGGAAAAAATCGCCATGGGCGTTCGCCTGATATTGGAAGGGATCGGAGAAGAAGTAGATTCACCGCGTTTTCAAGGGACACCTGATAGGGTAGCCGGCATGTACGAGGAAGTCCTCGGTGGCACCTACACGGATCCTCAGGATTTTCTGAAGCACCTTAGCAACGAACAGCACGATGAAATGGTCATTCTCCGGGACATCCCCCTTTACTCCATGTGCGAGCACCACCTGCTTCCTTTTTCCGGTCACGCCAGCGTGGCCTACATCCCTCAGAACGGCCGCATCATCGGGCTCAACACCATTGCCCACCTGGTGGACACCCTGGCCCGGCGCCTGCAGATTCAGGAGCGTCTGACCAAACAGATCACCGACTATCTGGTGGGCGTTCTTCGCCCCAAAGGCGTCATGACGGTCATCTGTGCCGAACACCTCTGCATGACCATGCGTGGAGCCAAGAAGCCCGGATCCAAGACCATTACATCTGCGGTTCGCGGTGTTTTCCGCAACCATCCGGCCACTCGTCAGGAGGCCATGTCACTCCTCATCGCCCAGACTCATCAGTATTGAATAATCTGGTCG
>CAYMND010000044.1:0-11319 GCA_964391685.1 uncultured Clostridia bacterium
CCATCCGGTACCGCCCGGCAAAGATCTCGCCTTCAGCAAAACTCAGGGGATCTTGATAAAAAGAGCTGCCATTTTCCATTTTCGTCATTTTCGCCGATGGAGGTTCAGCGTTCATATCCGTTCCGCATGTAACCCGTATAATTCGTTGCTTTGCCAGTCGTATTCTCCATGTTGAGTTTCCAGCCTCGACTGAATAATATAGACCAGCGCCAGGATTCCTGCAACCAACATAAAAAAACAAAGCCTTTTCCCCTTGTAAATGATTGCTGAAAAAGATATTGTGATCTCGACTGAGTTGCGCTTGTTACATATTTGACCATATCAGGAGGTTGTTCATGACCAATCCAAAGTTACCCAGCCTTTCGTTTTGCATCGGCGCCCTCAAAGATTTGGTGGATTTCATTCCGGAACAGGAGCAGCCCATCGACTGGAAAACCCTGCTGCACAAGAGAGAAATCGCCGTACAGGTGATTGATTACCTGAACTCTCTGCTCACCTGCGATCAATATGGAAAGGGTGAACATGACTGCTCTTTCCACAAACCCCTCATCTTCAACATGAAGTAGCTGTTTTCGGCCGTTTTCCCGGCCGTCCGGCTGTATATCGATGATTTTGACCTTCCTTCTCACCGAAGACTGTGACGGTGGCTGCACCTACTGTCCTCAAATCCGATCAGACCGGAGGATGCCCAGGGAATTAGCCCGACGGGCGGTCAACCGTCTCATCCCGCTCCTGGAAACCGCTGAAGAGCTGAACATCAACTTTTATGGGGGTGAACCTCTCCTGGAAAAAAAGACCATCCTGGAAATCACAAACCGGCTGCCGTTCATAACGGATAAGGACCGACTTCATTTGGCAATGACCACCAATGGATCCGGGCTCGACAGGGAGTTTCTCGAACAGATCGAAGAATTCCCCTTCCATCTGATCGTCAGCCACGACGGACTTTGGCAGAATGAAACCCGTCCGGGTATTCCGGACCGGATGACCCTGGATTATTATGAAACTCTGCTTGCCGATTATCCGGAGATCGAAGCCGAATACAATTGCATCTGCCCGCCCGGGCAGGTTACCCGCCTCACCGACAACATCCGTTTTTTCCGGGAGAAAACCCGCCGCACAGTCCATTTCGGTCTCGACAGCATCAGCCCCTGGGAAGAGCAGAACCTGATCTCACTCGAAGCCGAACTCGACCGCATCCGCGCCGCCGGCCTCGACAATGCCTGCCCTGATTTCTTTGACGCTTTGGAACCGGGTCAATTCTGCTGTTCCAGCCGCAACCGCATCAGCATCGACCCGGACGGATATATCTGGGGATGCCACGAATACTACGATCTGTTCCGCCGAAATCCCCAGGCGGGCCGATTGGAACGGCACCGGACGGGGCACATCGACATGCCGGAAACAGAACTCCGGGAATTGATCGCCGCCTGGCCGGTCTGCGAGGCCCACGAGCAATCCCAGTGGATGGCCGGAAACGAAGCCTGCCTTTTATGCGATCAGTTTCTCGTCTGCCGACAGTGCCCGGTGAACGGTGCCTACACCACCGGCTTCATCGGACGCCTGCCACACTGGATCTGCCGCATTCAGCGGATTCTGGCCCGGCATCGAAAATGAACTCTTTCGCCGGGCTCTTTCATCCCGATCCGATATGGGGTATAAATACAAGGAAAAACAGTACAAAATGAACCATTGGAGCTGAATATGGGTGGATTGAAGAAAATTATCCTGCCGACTTTGCTGGTCCTTTTCAGCGGCCTGTCCCTTTGCGCGACAATTCCCGTAATCGAACGTCAGGCCCTGATCGCTCTCTATAACGCCACCGAAGGAGACAACTGGAAGGAGAACACCGGCTGGAAAACGCCTCCTCTTCACAGCGACGGCTTCGCCCTGCCGGGTACGGAAGACGACTGGGCCGGCATCACCATTCTGTCCGATCATGTAGCCAATATCACCTTGAACAACAACCATCTTTCCGGAACCATCCCTCCCATTCTCGGCGACCTGGAACAGTTGCAGGTCCTCAACCTGGGGCTCAACGACCTCGAGGGAAACATCCCTCCCGAATTGGGACGCCTGCTGAAACTGTCCAGTCTGGACCTGTTCAGCAACGGGCTGACCGGAGAGATACCTGCCGAGCTGGGACAACTCCTGAATCTGCTGAATCTGGACCTCCACGACAACCAGTTATCCGGTAGAATCCCTCCCGAATTGGGCAAACTGGGAAATCTATTTTATCTCAGCCTGGGAGAAAATCAATTCTCGGAATCGATTCCCGCCGAGTTGGGCCGACTGTTCCTGCTTCACGAAATGATCATCAACAAAAGCGAACTCATCGGTCAAATCCCGCCTGAATTGGGAAAAATGAGCAAACTGTCCCGGCTGGATCTCTCTGAGAATCAGCTCAGCGGGAATATACCGTCGACCCTTGGCAGTCTGGGCAACCTGGCCAGCTTGGAGCTTCAGGATAACCGACTGACCGGCGGTATCCCCCCGGAACTGGGAAAGCTTTCTCAACTGACCAGTCTGGACCTGTACGACAACCAGCTGAGCGGAAAGATTCCTCCCGAACTGGGTGAGCTGAGCCGGCTGATGAATCTGGATCTGCACAACAACCAATTCAGCGGAACGATTCCCGTGGAACTGGCCAAACTGGACAAACTGGAAGAAATCGGGCTCAACGGCAATCAGCTGACCGGCAGCATTCCTCCGGAACTGGGCAATCTGAGCAACCTGGAATACCTGGAGCTCGGGGACAATCAACTGACCGGGGGCATTCCCAACACCCTGGTCAAGCTTAGCCGTCTGTACGAACTGAACATCAGCCACAACTGCCTCTATGCCGTCGAGGAAGCCCTTCAGTACTGGCTGACCACCAAAAATCCCGGTTGGGAAAAGAATCAGGACAAATGCAGTCCCCATATTCTGAAAAACTCCATTCCCCAGAACGAGCGTCAAGCCCTGATCGTTTTCTACAATGCCTGCAACGGTGACGAGTGGCTCGAAAACACCGGCTGGAAAACCCCGCCGCTTCACAGCGACGGGTTTTCCAAGCCGGGTACCGAATGGGGCTGGAAAGGGTTGACCGTAAACGAAGGCCGTGTAACCATGATCAAGTTGTCCAGCAACAACCTTTCCGGAAATATTCCCGGTGAACTGAGCAAAATCGAAGGGCTGGAGTACCTGGAACTCAGCGACAACAGGCTGGCAGGAAAGATCCCGTTCGAACTGGGCAAGCTGGCGAAGCTTCGCTTGCTGAGACTCTGTAAAAATCGGTTGACCGGAGGAATACCGGAAGAAATCGGGGCTCTGAGCCAGCTGGAGTTCCTCGATCTCGGTGAAAACCGCCTCTTCGGAGCGCTTCCCGGCAGCCTTTCAGCGCTTGATAAGATTTCTTTCCTGAGTATCGAACACAACTGCTTGAGCGCTGGAGACGAAGCCCTGCGGGAATGGCTGAGAGAAAAACAGCCGGAATGGGAACAGCTTCAGGACCGTTGCTCTTCAGACCGCATCAATTATTAGCCTGCAAGCGGATCGGCGCGTACAGAGTATCGACATCGGCTTCCATGATGACAGCCGTTTCGGTCAATTCGAAGACCTGATCTTTTTTATCAATGACAACTTTCTGCTGACGACGACCTTTGGTGGTCTTGAGCTGCAGAATCAATGGAAAAACGAAATCGGTATTCTCCTGGTGCACAGTCAGCAACACTTTGTTGGCCCGGCTTTCAATTGTATATCGTACCTCTGGTATCTGTCTCGAATAGATCCAACCGTTGAAAAACTTCTGTAATACCGAACTGTTTTGAGAAAACTCCTTGATGAAACCGAAAGAGGAGAGATTTTTGTACCGGTTCTCCTCCACCAGCCGGTTCAGACGGTTTTGAAACTCTTGATCCCCCAATATATCCCTGAGCATCATGAAAACCAGGGCAGCCTTGTTGTAGACGATACTCTGAAAGCTGTCCCGGTTGCGGAACAGATTGTAGAGACGCACCCCGTAAGCCATCGGTCCGGTGTGAGCATGCTGCAGCACCGATTTCCTTGCCGAATTCAATACCCGCTGGAAACCGTTTTCACTCATACTGTATTCCAGATAGCAGAGCGTGGAGAATTGCGCCAGCCCCTCGGTAATCCACTGTTCCTGAAAACTGTCCCAGGATATGACGCCGCCCCACCACTGGTGAGACATCTCATGCACGAAATTGTCCCGGTTGATGTCGGTGAACAGAACCGGACTGTTGATCCGGGGCCTGCGAACCAGGGCATTGTCTTTGATTTCCATTTCCTTCTCGACCAGGTTGAACAGGATCAGTCCCGGATGGCTTTGCCCTCCGTAATCATCTCCCCGGATCAGCAGCACATTCAGCTCCGGTATCTCCAGGGGAACGTACCGTTCAACGAGAAAATCGACGATGCGCCTGACTTCATCGGTCTTGAGATACTTCCTGAGATTCAGCGATCTCTTGCCGAAGAAATGAACCGGAATCCGGCCCGGTACCGTCAAGAGTTTTATGAAATCTCCACAGATCAAAACCAGATTTTTACAGGCCGGACTTTCGAATGTGGAACGGATAAAGCCGCTTTTACTGATCCTGGATTTCAGGACTCCCGGAGCCAGGCAAGCGAGAGATTCAGGTACGGAAACCGCCAGAGAGCATTTGAAAAAATCCTGCCCTTTACCCGCAGGGTACCATAGATCATCGGCATTCAGTTGGATAAAACGATCGTGCACCCGACCGCCGAAGCCCAAAGTCCGCTCCCGGGTCAAAAACTCCCGGAAATCCTTCCCCTGCAGTCTGCCGGCATAGGAAATCTGCAGTGTTCTGAGTTTTTCTCCCAGTATCTGGGCTTCGTTTTCCTGCCGGATCAATAGACTCCCGGGCTTTCTATCGTGAACTTTAACCATCATGGAGTCCGCCATCAACCAGCTCTTGAAATCGGTTGCCTCTTTGAAAGAGATCTCTCCGGCACCCGACACGAAAGCATATTCGGGGCTGAAGCGCATTTTGATTCTCAAGGAATCGATTTCATCACCCTTCGGAGCGGATATCTTCATTCCCAGTTGAGCGTTGTAGAAAAGATAGAACTGGTTCTGTGGTTTTTTCACCAGGCTGGTATCCGGCACCTGAGTCGGATTGTACAGATACCTGAAATAGTCCCGCCCTGCATCCTCCGGGATAAAAGCCGCCTGAAGCCCGGTACCGAAAGACGGAAACCACACTTCATTGAGACTGTCGATGTCAATCCCCCATTCCGCAGCCAGGATTGAAAACAGTTCCCTGATTTGAGGCGGAACGTCATCGACAGACACCGGATTCCCTTCCCCGGACAACAACGGAACATTCTCGTCCAGCAGGAGAACAGCCCCCTTGCGCACAATACGGAACCCCTCCATGCCGGTCAATTCCCGGAGGGTCAGCTGTTCCTCATTGTTGGACGGATTGATGGAGAATCCACATTCACCCAGAAAAAAATAAAATGAGTTCATCGGGTGCGCCCGGTACAGGAGGCCATTTTTGAGGTGAACCTCCCCGTCTCCGATCTTCAGTCTTGTGTCGTGAACCGGGTATGCGGTATATCCCCCGATAAACGAGAAAGAGGAGGCTTTCCGGCTGAAACGAAAACCGGCGTACATCCCGCCTTTCAGTTCGAAAATCAGGGAACCGATTTCGGCATTATTGCTGAAACGGGCGTAATAAACGAACCGGTTTTCCCCATCCAAAACAAAGGATACAGCCAAGCAGGGTTCGAAATGGTCTTCCAGTATCTTGAAACTCTCATCCCGGGTGTTCGCCCGGATAAAGGTCCAGTCCTTCGCCTTGACTGCATCGACCAGCTGTGCCCCTTTCTCCTTCAGAACATACGGAAAGAGAATTCCGTTCATACCCAACAGCAGTATCGCACCCATTCTGAAAAACATATTCCGCTTCGCTCACTCTTTGTCGACTGGACCGACCGTAACCAGAGACTGCTTCTCCGGTACAAGTTGTTCAGCTAGAAATCGATTGAAATCCTCCAGGCTGACTTCCGCTGACACCGCCTCGAAGCGGGTGAGAAAATCGTCCTGCATGCCTAAAATGTTCTGTGTCACGGCCCAGAAACATTTTTCCTCCTTGTTTTCACTGTCACGGAAGAAAGTCGTCTGGGCATAATTACGGATCTGGGAGAACATCTCACTGTCTACGCCCTTTGCGACCAATTCCTGAAGAATTTGTATCATGGCCAGTACCGCCTCGTTTTTCCGACTGTCTTCGCAACGCAGGGTGATCATCAGCAGAGACCGGTCGCTCAAGGGGAGAAGATCCGCATAAGACGAATAGATCAGGTGTTTCTCCGATCTTAGGGCCCAGAATTTCGAACCCACTCCGTCGGAAAGCAGAGTCTTGAGAAGAAATCCCACCATTCGTTGCTTCGAAGTTTTGGCCGGCAGCAGCCAGGCAGTGGATATCAAGGACTGAACCCTCTCCTTTCTGATCTGCACCATTTCCTCAGGGGGTGCCGGGCTTTGCCTGACTTCGGAGAGAGTCATCGGCTCACCTTCCGGGATCTCTTCAATCATTTCCCCGAGCAATTTCGTCAGCTCTTCCACCGGCAAGTCGCTGCTAACGGCCAGTACGATATTCCCGATTGTGAGCGAGTTGGAAAAAAAAGACTTGATATCAGCCACCTTGATCTTCCCGGAACTCTCTTCATCGCCGTACTCGCAATGATGGTACGGATCATCGGGGAAAAAAGCCTTCAACTGGGCGTGATATGCCAGAGCGTCCGGAGAATCCGCGGTATAGTCCCGGTAGTGCGCCATGGTCCTGTTGATCATGTCGAGGCGGATGGAATTGACCAGGGGATCGAACAAACTTTTTCGAATCAGTCCGACTGCCTTGGGAAAATGACTGCTCAACACCCGCAGACTCACCAGGGAAAAATCACCGTAGACCTTGGACGTCAAGGTAGCGCCCTGTTCGATCATTTCATAGAGATTGCTCGAGCTGTGAGGCTCGAGCCCCATCTTGACGCTGAGCCAGGACAGTCCCGCCAATGTACCGTCCATCCTCTTCCCACCCCTGATTCCGATCTGCATGACCGTTATCTCCGAGTATGGATCGTTCTCGTACAGGAAAAAACCGTGACCGGGCAATTCCACCTTCTGAAAACCCGTTTCCCGGCCCCACAGACTCCACCCGATCAGAACAATGACAAAGAGGAGTTTGTTATTCATTTTTTCTCCATCGGACCGATCACCACCTGAATATACTTATTCCCCGCCAACACCTTGTCGATGACCCGGTTGATCTGTTTCGATTTCAGACGTGACAGACGCACCAGGTAGTTTTCCTCTTCCTTTTCAGGCTGAAGCAGCATCGAGCGGGCATACGCCGTGGCCAGAGAGAGTCCGTTCTCCTGAAATGAATGGTAGGTCATCGTCAGGTGGGTCAGTGCGTTGCGCAGGTAATCGATCGCACCGGTCCGCTGGCTGGGGAGCATGTCGTCGATGGAAAAGGGCATCCGGGCCGCCCGGTTGAAAAACTGCAGGGTTTCCCTTTTTATGGCGCTGATCTTGCTGCCGTCGCAGCGGATATGAATGATATAAAGCCCTGCATGGTCCAAAGTGATGAAACTGGGATCCACGGATTCGACCAGATCCCGACCGCTGGAACGCAGCACCGCCCGAAGCAGGGGGTTGTATCCTCGGCCGAAGATCTGCACGACCATGTCGAAAGCCAGGCGGGATTCTTCGTTCAGAGCCGGAGCGGGAAATCCCAGAAACAGGTGGTGCTCCTCCACATCCATTTCCAGGCGGGTCTGCCTGGTTTTACTGATCTCCGGTAGAGGAGGCAGGGATCGGTTCACCTTTTCACCGGCCGGAATTCCGGAAAACATCTTCTGAATCAGTTCACGGACCGGATCGGCTTCTATCCCTCCGACGATGGCAAGTGCCATGTTTCCGGCCGTAAAATAACGGTTGTACATGGTTTCCAGAACCTGGGGGTCTGCTTTCCGGATCACTTCCGCATCACCGTAAACCGGCCTGGCGTATGGATGATCGGCGAAGATTTCACCGATAATCTGCTGCCGTCCCCGGGCCACCGGATCATCGTTGATCTGGTTGATCTCCTCAAAAATTGCTTTTTTTTCCCTCTCCACAATATCAGAGGAAAAGACGGTGGAAAACAATTTTTCCCTGGCCAGATTCAGAACATCTTCCAGGTGTTTCGATGTCAAGGTGAATTCGAGAGTCAGGAGGTCATGGTCCGTGTGAGCATTGAAGTAAACCCCGCTGGCCCGAAGGCGGGAAGCGAATTCATCCGCCGCAATCTGTTTCGTCCCGCCGAGCAGCATCACATGCTCTATCAGGTGGACGTATCCGTTCTCCTCCGCCGTTTCGTCCCGTGATCCGAGACCGACTGCAAAAGCCACATGAACCAGGGGCGCTTGGGTACGGCTTTCAACGATGACCTGCATCCCGTTTCCCAGAGTGAAATAGTGATTGCGGTTTTTCTTTTCCTGCGCCTTCAAATCCCCCGTATACCCGACGAGATAGACCAGACAAAGCAAGACGACGCTTGTTTTCTGTTTCATAGGAATCTATTTAACAAAGCCGCTTCCTGTTGTCAAAGCCCGGTATTCAAAAACAACGTCCGTTTGATGCAAAGCCACCCATATTTGTTTTGAATATCCTGAACCGTACCGGTTTGTCTGGTGAAGACTCAATTTTCAGCACTCATCAGCCAAAGATTCTGAACAATTCAGATTTTATTTTTGAAAATCCCATTTTCTGCACTATAGTATAAATAGGAAATACAATCCTCTGATTTTCCAGGGGCAAAAAACAAGGCATTGAAGAGGGGTCGGTCGTGATATGGGTGATCGGTGAGTTTCTGTTGGATATATTCCCGAAATACAGCAAACCCGGTGGAGCCCCGTTCAACTTCGCCTATCATCTGACCAAACTGGGGCTTGAAGTGAGACTGATTACCCGAGTCGGCAGGGATCAGGCCGGCAAGGCGCTGATCGAATATGCCTCCGGACAGGGACTGAATCCATCCGGCATCCAGACGGACGAACACCTGCCGACCGGAAAGGTGAATGTGACCCTGGACAACCAGGGGGTACCAGAATTTCAGATCGTTCCAGAATCGGCTTACGATTCGATTGCATACGATCGTCTCCTTCCCGGGGAATCCCCGGTCGCCCTGATCTATTTCGGAACACTGATACAGAGAACGGGAGCCGGTCATCGAAGACTTCAGGACTTCCTCTCGTCCATGAAAGGCCGCAGCAGACTTTTCTGCGACCTCAACCTGCGATCCGGATGGTACAACGATCGTGTTCTCACCGATTCCCTTGAGCAGGCGGACATACTGAAACTGAACGGGGAGGAACTGAACGTAATCAGAAGAGCACTCGGAGGAAGCCCAAGCGACGAAGAGTTCATGCTCTTTCTTTCGGAACAGTTCCGCATTGACACCATTGCCCTGACCCGGGGTTCCGAAGGGAGCTCTCTCTATCACCAGGGGCGGTTTTCACACATATCCACCGATGAGTTTGTCCGGTCAGGCCGGGATTCGGACACAGTCGGCGCCGGAGACGCCTACGCGGCGGTACTGGCCTGGGGAACCCTGCGGCACTGGCCTCCCGCAAGAATCCTCTGCAAGGCATCCGAACTGGCTGCCAGAATCTGCTCCATACCCGGGGCTGTACCCGATGACAACCGGATCTACGAGGGAATCACCGGTGAATGGAGTGAAGATCGGATTTGAAAAACCAAGACATATACATCCAGATGTTCAGCATCCACGGCCTGATCCGCAGTCATAACCTTGAACTGGGCCGAGACGCCGATACCGGCGGCCAGATCACCTACGTGCTGGAATTGGGCAAAACCCTATCGAAGCTGGAGCAGATCAGACAGGTTGACCTGTTCACCCGCCTGATCGTTGACAAGAGCGTTTCCGAAGAATACTCCGTCCCCATCGAACCGGTGAACGACAAATTCAGAATTGTCAGAATCCAGTGCGGTGGAAAGAAATACATCCGCAAGGAGCTGCTGTGGCCTCACCTGTCGGAGTTCATCGATAAATCGCTCAAGTTCATCAAGAAACAGAACCTGATTCCCGATCTGGTTCACGGGCACTATGCCGACGGAGGCTTGGTCGCCATGAAGCTTTCCGAGATCCTGGGAGTTCCTTTCGTATTCACCGGACACTCCTTGGGACGACCGAAAATGAGGAAATTGAGCGATAAGGGCATGACGGATGAGGAAATTCGAAAAAAATACAAAATCGACATCCGTATCAAGAACGAAGAGAGAATCCTGGCCAACACGGACCTGATCGTCACCAGTACCAACCAGGAGATTGAAGACCAGTACAGAATGTACGACAACCGGGACACACCGGAATACCATGTGATCCCTCCCGGCATCGACATCAACCGGTTCTATCCCTACTATCACACAATGATTCCGGAATTCAGCCGCGATGAGATGCAGCTTCACGCATTGGCTTCCATGACCCACGAGCTGAACCGTTTTCTGACCTTTCCCGAGAGGCCCCTCGTTTTGGCTCTTTGCCGGCCTGACAAACGCAAGAACATCTCCGGGCTGATCAAAGCGTACGGTGAAGATCCCGAACTCAAGGCCATGGCCAACCTGGCCATTTTCGCGGGTATCCGCAAGGTCATTACCGATATGGAGGAGAACGAACGGGAAGTTCTGACAGAGATGCTTCTGCTGATGGACAAATACGATCTGTACGGTAAAATGGCCATACCCAAGAGGCACAATTTCGATCTCGAAGTACCGGAACTCTACCGAATCGCCGCGGAAAAAAGAGGGGTTTTCGTGAATGCCGCCCTGACCGAGCCCTTCGGTCTGACCATCCTGGAAGCCTCTTCCTGCGGCCTGCCCATCGTCGCCACCCATGACGGAGGCCCCAGGGACATTGTGAAGAATTGCGACAACGGGATACTGATCGACCCGAACGACTGCGGAGATATCGCCGCAGCCATCAAGAAAATCCTGACGGATGAAAGCACCTGGGACACCTATTCCATGAATGGAATCATCAAAATCCGGGAGCATTATACCTGGGAGGCCCACGCCAAAACATACTTCGACGTGATCCGGCGACTGATGAGAGAACGGGGCAAGAGTCTTCAGAAAACGAGACCCAAAGGCGACATTCCCTTCGGTGTCAGACTGACCAAGGTGTTCCATCTCCTGGTGAGCGATATTGACAACACCCTGGTTGGTGAAACCAGAAACGAGCACCTGCCTCTGCTTCTGGACATGCTGCAGCAGGCCCATGATCACATCGG
>CAYMND010000045.1:0-11208 GCA_964391685.1 uncultured Clostridia bacterium
TCTGGGAAAGATCTATGAAATCATGGAGCGGCGTCGTATTTCCTTTCTGCATGCATATCCGTCCGCAGCCTACCGTTTCGCCGGTTTCGTCGAGAGAGAAAAACTGCCCCTGCGATATCTCCGGGTGGTGCTTTCCGGTTCGGAGAACATCTATCCCCACTACCGGCAACTGATCCAGGAGCGACTCGGACTCCGTTTCTACAACTGGTACGGTCACGCCGAGCGTCTGGTGCTGGGAGGGTACTGCCAGGGCAGCGATGTGTATCACATGGAGCCATGCTACGGACATTTCGAATTGATCGATGAATCGGGGTGTCCGGTGAAAAAAGAAGGGGAATGGGGGGAGATTGTCGGCACAACCCTGAACAATTTCGGTATGCCGCTGATCCGTTATCGTACGGGAGATTACGCCCGGTACGCCGGTGACTACTGTCCGGTGTGCCGCCGATCGCTGCCGCTGCTGGCTGAAATCCGCGGGCGCTGGTCCGGAGAACGGGTATACCGCCGGGACGGCAGTTTTGTCACCACCACCGCTCTGAACCTGCACGACGAGGTCCTGGCCAGAATCAGGGGAATGCAGTACGAGCAGGATCGTCCCGGGCAGTTGACGGTCAGTGTTGTCGCCGGGCCGGGATTTTCCGAGCAAACTGTATTAGAATTAAAGAACTTTCACCGGGACCGTCTGGGTGAAGGCAGCGAGGTGTCGGTAGAGGTTGTTGCCGATCTCAAGCGAAGGCCGAACGGAAAGTTTTTGTTGCTGCATCGTGGATTGGACAGTTGAACCGTCAAACAACATGGAGATAGACGAAAAATGGCAAGACTGATGAAATGTGTGATCCAGGATTTCGAAAAAGGAAAGCTGAGTGTGGAGGAGATTCCCCTGCCCATTGCTCCTCCCGGATTTGTTCTGGTGAAAAACGAATATTCCTTTGTGAGTGCCGGGACAGAAAGAACCATCGTCAATACGGCCAAGGCATCCCTGGTGAAAAAGGCGGCCATGCGGCCGGATCTGGTTCGACAGGTGCTGGACAATATGCGACGGGAAGGCCTGAGTGCCACCGTGGACAAGGTCAAGGGACGGTTGTCGGTGCAGAAGGCCTTGGGGTACGCCAGTGCCGGCCGAGTCGTGGAGAGCCGGGCCCGGTTCAAGTCGTTCCGACCCGGGGATGCAGTGGCCTGTGCCGGTGCGGAATATGCCGTTCACGCCGAGTATGTGATTGTTCCCGAGAATCTATGCGTTCCCGTGCCTGAGGGTGTTGATCTGCAGGATGCCTGCGCCGCGACCCTGGGCGCCATCGCCATGCAGGGGGTACGCCGTTCCGGTGTAGTCCTGGGCGAGACTGTGGCGGTCATCGGCCTGGGCATTCTCGGACTGATCTGCTGCGAGATCCTTGCGGCCGCCGGCACCAGGGTGATGGGGGTCGACGTGGATCCCGCCTCGGTGGAGAAGGCCAGGTCTTTGGGCTATACTGCATTTTTGCGTTCCGAAAAGGGGCTGGATGCCCAGAAAAGGACTTTTACCAGGGGGTTCGGATTCGATGCTGCCATCATCACCGCTTCGTCACCCGACAACGATCCGGCGCTGCTGGCGGAGCAGCTGATCCGAAAGCGTGGACGGATTGTGGTGGTCGGTGCATTCAAACTGGATTTTGAACGCCAGCCACTGTACGAAAAGGAGGGACAGGTCCTCATGTCGACTTCGTACGGCCCGGGGAGGTACGACAATGAGTATGAGGAGAAAGGGCTGAGCTATCCCATCGACCTGATCCGCTGGGGACAGCGGGAGAATATCGAGGGCTTTCTCGACATGCTGGCCAGGGGACAGGTGAGAATCAGGGAGTTGATCAGTCACCGGTTCCCGATTTCACAGGCTCTTGCCGCCTACGATCTGATCACGGGAAAAGTCAAGGAGCCCTATGGGGGAGTACTGATCAGCTACGAAAAGCACGCTGAGCTGCCGGGAAAACCCATCAGGCCAATTCTGCCAGTCGTTTCTCCGGGTGAAGCGGGCATCGGCTTCATCGGGGCCGGAAATTTCGCCCAGGGATATCTGCTGCCGCATCTGAAGAAGATGAAAGCCAATCTGCTGGCCGTAACCTGCAAGCATCCGGCCTCGGCCCACAGTGTGGCCAAGCGTTTCCGTTTCCGAGAGGCCTGCAGCAGCCATGAAGAACTGCTGGCCAGGGATGACCTCAATACCGTCTTCATCACCACACGTCATGACCTGCATGCTTCTCTGGTGGTTTCGGCCTGGAAAAACCGGCGTCATGTCTATGTGGAGAAGCCTCTGTGTCTCAATCGTTCCGAACTGGAGCAGATCCGGGAGATTGCCGCATCTTCCGAGCATCTGCCCCTGCTGATGGTTGGCTACAATCGACGTTTTGCTCCGGCTTCCGTTTTCGTCAGGAACCGGATCGAGGACTTCAGCCCGGTGGTGATGACCATGACGGTCAACGCCGGCCCCCTGCCCGACGGGCACTGGTTGCTCGATCCTGAAGTGGGAGGCGGACGCGTGGTTGGGGAGTTCTGTCATTTTATCGATCTTTGCGAATATTTTCTGGGACCGATCAGGGATGTTTCGGCCAGGGGGCCGCCGTCCCCAAGAGGTGGAGCGCAGGATTTTTCGGTGATGGTGAAGGCTTTGAAAGGGATGGCTGCGATTACGTATACCGCTCAAGGGTCGCCCCGTTATCCGAAGGAGCGACTGGAGTTTTTCACCGGAGAACAGGTGTGGGTGATCGACAACTATCGCCGGGTTCTGCATTCGCCCAGCGGCCGGGTCAAGGCCTTCAAAGGCAAAGGGCACGAGCAGGAAATCACCGCTTTTCTGGAGGGAATCCGGAAAGGCGAGGCGCCGATACCGTTGGAATCGCTCCTGCGGGGTATGGATTTCACGTTGCAGGTTCAGGAACAGCTGATGGGGCATCGTGGATGATCGGATGGCTGAACTGAGGGATCCCCGTATCGAGCTGTTGGGATACGACCCCTATGACGGTCTGAACTGCCCATTGTTCCGGTTGCCGGGATTGAGTGGTCTGAGGATGCTCAATATGGGCTGGATCCAGTTCTGCAAGAGATTGCCCATCAATATGAGACCCTTGCTCGGGATTCGCCGTTCCGCCAATCCCAAAGGACTGGCCCTGCTGCTTCTCTCGCACGATCTGCGATTGAATGCAGGGCAGCCGGGGTTGCCCGAGGCCTTGGCAACAGAAATCGAATCTCTGCTTTTTTCACTGAAGGATCCCCGGTACGGGGCCTGGGGGTACGGTTTTCCCTGGCAGAACCGCAGTTTCTTTTTCCCGAAGGGGCTGTCGAACACGGTGGTCTCCTCCTTTGTCGGACAGGCAATGTTGAGACGCCTGGAGAGAACCGGCGACAACTTGTACTTCGAGCATGCGCGGGATATCCGTGATTTCTTCCTGAATGATCTTGCCCGTAGCGAGCATGAGGACGGTGTATGTCTTTCCTATTCGGCTCTGGACCGATCGAGCATCATCAACACCTCCCTGCTGGCGGCCCGTTTCCTGGCCGACTATTCACGGGTTGCCGGGAATGATCGGGAAATCATCGAGTTGCTGCCGCGTTTGCTTCGCTTCGCAGTACGCACCCAACGACGGGACGGCTCCTGGCCTTACGGTCTGGCGTCAAATCAGAGCTGGGTGGACAGTTTTCATACGGGCTACAACCTTTGCGCCATCGAAAATATTCTATCTTCGATATCCGATGATCAAGCCGAAAAGGCACTGAGTGCCGGGTGTGTCTTCTATGAGAAGCATTTTTTCGATGACCACGGCATGGCATTCTATTACGCCGACAGGACCTGGCCTGTGGACATCCATAGTGTCGCTCAGGCGATCATCACCCTGAACCGGCTTCGGCAACGGTTCGAACGGGGGGAAGATCTGAAAAGGAAGATCATCGAATGGACAATGGAAAAGATGTGGGACGGGCGCAGGGAAGTCTATGCATTCCAGTGCCACCGCTTCTATACCAACCGAGTCGATTACAACCGCTGGGCTCAGGCCTGGATGCACTACGCCAACGCTGTGGAGATCGCCTATGCGCATTGAGCTGATGAACTGCCGAATCGACAACCTTTCCATGGCCGAGACCGTGGAAACGGTGGGTCGTTTCATCTCCGGGGGAGGTTCCCACCAGCATGTGGTGGTCAACGTGGACAAGATGGTCAAGGCCAACCGGAATCCCGAACTCCTGGAGATCATCAACAGCTGCGATCTGATCAACGCCGACGGCATGCCGGTGGTATGGGCGGCCCGGTTTCTGGGTCGGCCGCTCAAGGAACGGGTTGCCGGTGTCGATTTGTTCCGGGCGCTGGTGGAACGTGCGGCCCGTGAAGGATGGCGGATCTATTTCCTGGGAGCCCGTCAGGAAGTGGTTTCCCGAGTAGTCGAAGTCTTTTGCCGGGAATTTCCAAACCTGCAGGTATGCGGTTGGAGAGACGGCTACTGGAAACCGGAAGAGGAGGCACAGGTGGTGGAAGAGATTCGGCGCAGCCGTCCGGACATCCTCTTCGTGGCCATCAGTTCGCCGAAAAAGGAACAATTCCTGGGACAGTATGCCCGGGAGATGGGTATCCCTTTCTCCATGGGGGTCGGCGGCAGTTTCGATGTGGTGGCCGGCCGGGTCAGAAGGGCTCCTCTCTGGATGCAGAAGGTCGGCCTGGAGTGGTTCTTCCGTTTTCTTCAGGAGCCAAAACGGATGTTCCGCCGTTATTTTGTGGATGATGCCGCTTTTCTGGTGCTGTTGTGGCGGGAGTGGAGGAAAAAAAAGGAATGAGAAGGTTTTTTGCCGCCCTGATTTTTCTACTGAGTGATCTGCTGATGCTGATTGCAGTGTTTTTTTTCGCATACGGGACCCGGGTCTGGATTTTGCCGGCTGTCGGATTGTCCCCGCGGGGGTTTTTCTCTGTCGGACACTTCGGACAGTTATCTTATATTCTGCTGGTTTTTGTCCTGGTTTTCTTCTATGAAAAACTGTACAGCGACCCGCTCGATCCGTACGAAGAGTTGCTCCACCTGGCCCGCGGTATGGTCCTGGCGGTGTTCCTGATCTCGGTTTTTGTATACTTCAGTGGCCAGATCGAGGTGTTCGCCCGTACAATTCTGTTCATGATTCCTTTCTGGGGGGTACTGTTTCTGCCTTCCGGCCGTTGGCTCACCCGGCGGTTACTGCAGAAAAGCGGTTTTTATCGCCGTCATTGCGCGCTTGTGGGCAGAAGTTCCTCGGTAGTCTCTTTTTTGGTCAACCAGTCTTCCCTGCGAAGGCTGGGCTTCAAACTGGCCGGTTGGGTGGGAGACGGTGAAGACCAGGTACCAATGCCCCGAATCGGATCTTGGAATGAATTGGAGAAGATTGTCGCCGATTATCGGCTGGATTCCCTGTTTATTCTGGCGGAGGATTTACCCGACGATGAGCTCAAGCCTCTGATCAACCGTTGCGAACATCTGGTGGCCGAACTGCGCATCGTTCCCAAGGTCGGCCCCATGCACGGCCTGGCCACCGAAATCGAATACATCGACGATCAGCTGCTGATGCGGAACCGCAACAACCTGTTTTCGGTCTGGAACCGGCTGGTGAAGCGAATGTCTGACTTGGTATTGTCATTTCTCCTGTTGCTGATGTTCGGTCTGCCCCTGCTGCTGGTGGCGCTGCTGGTCCGGCTTGATTCCAGGGGACCGGCCCTGTTCCGGCAGGAACGTTTCGGCCGCTCCGGACGGACCTTTCAACTATGGAAATTCCGGTCCATGTATCTCGACAACGAAGCCCGCCTTGAACGGTTTCTCAAGGACCATCCCGAATGCCGGGGCGAATGGCGGGAGTTCAAGAAGATTAAGTCGTTGCCCGATCCGCGGGTGACCCGGATCGGACGATGGCTGAGAAGGTTCAGTATCGACGAATGGCCGCAGGTCTGGCAGGTCTTCGTCGGCGAGATGAGCCTGGTGGGGCCGAGGCCCTACCTGGTCCGTGAGCAGGAGGAGATCCGCGATTCGGCGGCGGTGATCTTCCGGGTCAAGAGCGGTCTGACCGGCTTGTGGCAGATTCGCGGCCGCAACGAGCTGCCCTTTCGCGAGCGGGTCCGTCTCGATGAGTACTATGTGCGGAACTGGTCCCTGTCCCTGGACATGCTGATTCTGCTCAAGACGTTTATGGTGGTTCTGAAAGGAAAGGGGGCTTACTGATCGTTTTCGTCGCTGTTGGAGAAGCGCCGCTGATGGGGGTTCAGGTTGACGGACAAGGGGCAGCCTCCCTGGAAGGCCGTGATCAGGGTCAGGATGCCCAGCAGCCCCAGCCAGCTTTTATAGTAGATTCCCAGGCCCATGACGGCCAGGGACAGTAGAATGCGGATGACCTTGATCAACGGATTGCGGTTGCAGCTTTTTGCCATGATTGTATTATATCAGGCTCTGACGATGAAGTACAAGGACTTCGGCTGCAGTCTATTGCCTTGAATCGTCAGCGGACGGTCCAGCCTTTTTTCTTGAAGATGTCGGATAGAGACTGCTGTTCGTGGCGCCGGAGCAGCTCCCCGATTTCGGTCTTCACCGCTTCGTATTCGTCCAGAGCTTCTTCACGGCTGAAATAATGGCGGAGAACCAGGCCCTGTTCGGCATCGACTTGGGGACAGATGTAGTATTCGAAGGGCTGATCGTCAAGACCGTGGCCGCCGATAAAGGCCAAGGGGAATTCGATCTTTCTGAGTTCGTCTATGGAGACCGCTTTTTTCAGATCGGACCACTTCTCGACGAAAAGTCTGCGCTTCTGTCGGTGGTTGTAGGTGTTGACCAGCTGCTTCCAGTTGAAGCAACGGCGTCGGTTGAGGAGAACTCCGGCCTGTTCCCCGTTGCAGAGGAGCAGATCCTTTTCATTCAGCTTTCCGGCCGATTCCATGTCGACGGGAAGAAAAGGGATGCCGCGCAGCCAGATCACCGGCAAGGTCGCCCAATCCAGCTCGTGTTCTTTGGGCCAGTGGAGTCGTTTCAGTTTCTGGAGAACCTCCGGGGGCAGCAGATCGGCCAGTGATCCGGCCTGGGCCGTGGAGTGGAACTGGAAGAAAAATGGCAGATCATCATGGTCGAGGTGCTTTTGAATGGTTTCGGACAGCTGCTTCCGGATGAGCCTGGAGAAGGGGGGCAGGTCTTTTTTCAAAAATCGGCACGCATTGTCATAGGCTCTCTCCATGACGGCGAGCCGGCCTGCCAGTTCGGCGGGCAGGTGTTTCTCCAGCCAGTCCAGAATGAGATCGGTAACAACGGCTGCCTCCCTGGGGTCACGCCAATCGGGTGTTTCGTCTCGGGTCAGCAGTTTCTTGCCGCCGAAAAAATAGTTTCGGGTAACTCGGATCCGGTTTTCTTCGACCCCGTATTCACTATGGGTCCGGAACGAAAAGGGGCGTAATTCGGTCAGCAGGTCCCATGAAAGCTCGCTGGCCATGGTGATCAGATTCAGACGAAGCTGTTTCTCCTCTCCGGTGAGCGGATCCTGCTGGCGGATCAACAGGTCGAAGGGGAGTCCGGTGACCATGGGCGGGGGGGCCTCGTTCAGGCTGGACTGTCGGTCAAGCTGACGTTCTTCGTTTTCACCGCAGTACCTTTGATTGATATAATCGTAAACGTGGTCAGGGAAAGCGGACAGGCAGATGCGCATCAGTTGCTTCGCGTTGTCGCCGTTTTTACCTTTTTCGTCGGAACGGGGAACGATCCGCTTCTTGAGTTCGTTGAAGATTTCCTGGGCCATCAGCAGCTTCTTCCGCTGAACGATTGCTCGATAGACTTTCAGGTTTTTCCAGATGAAGAGCTGGTTGAGCAGATCCGAACGCAGAGGCAGAGAGTGAATTTTGGATGGAAGTGATGCGGTTTCGGCGATGCCCCGGGTTTCGATCAGTGCGATCAGGCGCATGGTATCCGAAAGAAGTTCGCGGCTTCCTTTCAACCCCTCCACCAGCAGCCGGGCGCTGCGCAGTGAGACGGGTAAATCGGCCATGAGGCCGCCGTCTTCGCTGAGGGTCAGGTCACGGTTCAAGGCACCGAAAGTGATCAGCCTGCCGACAGCCTTACGGATGGTGTCTTGTCTGGGGGGATGGTAGAAAGGGAACTCCTCGGGAACAAGTCCCCACTTCATCATGCGCAGCACAACCGAGTCGATGCTCAGCCGGGAGATTTCCGGTTCGGGGTACGGGGCCCGGTCGGGGAAGTCCCGTTCGGAACAGAGGATGTACTGGCCCGGCCGGGTCCTTCCGGCTCGCCCTTCCCTTTGCCGGCATTCGGCCTGGGAGATCTCCGTGGGATAGAGCCCTTCGATGCCGTTGACCAGGCGCAGCTCCTTTTTCACGCCGGTATCGACGACGGCGTCGATGTCGTCGATGGTCAGGCTGGTCTGGGCCACGTCGGTGGCCACGACGACTTTGGGAATCGGATAATGCAGGAAAACCCTGGCCTGTTCCTTGATTGTCAGTTCCGAATGCAATGGCAGAATCTCGGCCTTGATCTTGTCTTCCTTGAGGGTGGAGCGCAGCAGTTCGCAAAATGAAGAGATTTCGGCTTTTCCGGGTTGAAATACCAGGACATTCTGGCCGTTTTCCAGAAGCTGAACGACATCCGACAGGATGAAGGCTGGATGATGGGTGTGCCGGGAGACGGGGTAGCCCCGCCCGGGAATCGAAATCACCGGTGCATCGCCGAGGAAACGGGAAAGGTGTCGACCGCTCAGGGTGGCGCTCATGACGATCGTTTTGATCTTTTCTTTTCTTGACAGATTTTTTCTGACCTGGCCGATCAGAATTTCCTGGTTGAGATTCCATTCGTGAATCTCGTCCAGAATGAGCAGGTCATGATTGTGTTTGTTGCGGATTTCGTTGATCATCTGGACGCCGTCTGTTACGTAGAGCAGGCGGGTCCGCCGACTCTTCCTCTGATCCGTACCGGTCTGATAGCCCACTTCTTCTCCCCATTGATGATGCGTTACGTCACTCATGTATCGGGACAAGGCCCTGGCGGCGATGCGCCTGGGCTGGGTGACCACGACCTTCAGGCCGGTCTGGAAATACCACAAAGGGATCTGGGTGGATTTACCGGCCCCCGTCTCGGCGCTGATGATGGTTACCGGATTTCGAGCGATGGTCCGTTGGATTTGCTCTCTGAATTGCAGCACCGGTAGAGATTGAGTGGGATTCTGTTCCGACATCGGTGGCCATCATAGCAAAAACGGATCAATCATGGCAAGAGCCGCCATGATTAGTAAAAAGAAAACGGGATTGCCTTGATTTTGCATGTTTTTTTTTTTATACTCAAAAAAGCGGACTGGGCAAAGGCGTTCTACATGGAAACGAACGGTGTCGCCCGGTTTTTGTTCTTATATATTATCTGTTGAATTAGGAGGAGCGTTATGAAAAGACTTGTATTATTCGCCTTGCTGACTGGAATTATCATGTTTGCCGCGTCATGCCAGGATCCGGAGGATGTCACCATCTCCAAATATTTTGCCGCGCTCAAGCATGGTGAACAGGGTGATCGCGACACAATGAACTCCATGTCTGTGGATGCCAAGTACATCCAGTTCAAGGATTTCGAGATCATCAAGACCGACCCGATTCGTGAATTGGATCTGCAGCTGCCTCTTCTCGAGAATAAAGAAAAAGAGTTGACCGATGCCCGCAAGGAGCAGAGCAAGAAGGCTCAGGAAGCCAATGACACGCTTGAGGACATCAAGTACGAGTTGGAAGGCGTGGCCCGGGGCGCGAAGCGTAAGGAGCTGGAAGCACAGCTGGCCGAAGCCGAAGCCTTGAAAAAGACCGAAGAGGATGTGTACCGGCAGTTTACCGTTCAGATCGGTCATATCAAAAAAATGATCGAGTTCGAAAAGAACCTGATCAAGATGTCCACCCAGGTCAGTGAAAATTACGACTTCTATGCCGGTAAGGTTCAGTTTGTCGATGTGACAGTCAAAGTGACCGCCGAAGACGGCAGCGTATCGGATTACGTTTTCGTCCTGACCAAGTACGATCTGACCTTGGAAGGCAAACCCTTGGCCCGCAGCCGTTACATCATTCTGAAGATTCTTCCCGCTTCCGAAATGGCCACTACTGAAACACCGGAAGCCTATTACCAGAAAGTACTGGCCGGGAAAGCCGATATCGCCCCGGTTGAGACCCCTGAAGACACTCCGACCGAGGAAGAGGCCGTAACCGAAACTCCCGTAGAGACTCCCGCAGAGTAGTTCCGATAGGAAGCGCTCCGGATAATGGCGGAACTGGTCATTATTCACACCACTGTTGATTCAGCGGCGTTTGCCGAGATGTTGATGAAACGTGTGGTGGATGAGAGGGCGGCGGCTTGCGCCGTCCTCTCACCCCAGTCTAAAACGAGATATCACTGGAAAGGCGGGATCGAAACCGCAGTAGAGTGGTGTCTGACATTCAAAACCCGGGCGGACTTGTTTGAACGAGTCGCAGATATCATCAAAGAGCTTCATCCCTACGATATCCCTGAAATTATTGCAACTCCGATCGTTCTTGCCGACAAGGCCTATGCGGATTGGCTTCTCTCTGAAACCTGCCCGAAGTAAGCCGTCATTTTTTCTGAATATAATCCATTTTCGGGAATAAGCCAAGGGCAGATATGTATCTTATTCCTGGTGACTCTCCTGCCCGGGTATGGTTTCTTCCGATTTGATCACCGCCTTTTTGTAGACGGCGGTTTTAGCCAGATGATCGTACAGGGTCTGGCGTCTGCCGATCAGAACGAAATATCCTCCGAACAGGATGACGAACAGTAGATTGCTCAACTCCAACAGTATGTCCTGCCGCAGGAGCAGGGCCAGTATCATGAAAAAATAGTGTGAATTTTTGAGAAGGTATCGACGCCAGAGTTGCGGCGAATGGCTTTCAGTGCCGTTTTGATCGGCTATCTGCAGTCCGAGCAGCAGCTTGCCCGGAGATGCCGCAATGATGGCTTCGAGCATCCAGTAGAAAAGGTAGAAGGAGAAGATGGATACCGCCAGGCCGGTGTTGGCCAGCATGGCTTTCATGGCTTCGATGAGTGACAGGGATTCCACGTTGGGCTGGCCCATATATGAGGTGATCCGCTCGGTGACACCGATGATATTGAAAATGACCGAGATCAGGACCAAATCAATGAAAAAAGCGGCCAGCCGGGGCAGAATCCCGACGCGATTCTGAATGCTGGGGGCGGT
>CAYMND010000046.1:0-11109 GCA_964391685.1 uncultured Clostridia bacterium
CCCTTCCGGTTTTCGATCATCCGGACTTAACCCCGCAGCAGAAACTGGAAATCCAGCATCTGATCATGACCTATCACACCCGCGCCCATTTCGGTCAGGCCCAGGATCTGTACTGGTCAGGAAACAAGAGCCCCGCCAAACTGAGCACATGGCTCGAGGGGCCCGTTTTTGCGCAGATTCTGCAGATGTACCGTGATAAAACTGCCGGACCGGTCATGGGTTTGGCCGAAACTGCGGCCGTAATCGCCGGATCACCTGCATCGATCCGCAGTGTCTGCCGTGATTTCGCCCTGGGACTGGGTCTAGCGTTCCAGATTATCGACGATGTACATGACTTCGCGAAAAACCCGAACTGGACGAAAATGCGTGGAGACGACCTGGCAGAAGGCAAACTGACCTATGTGATCACAAAAGCCCTGAAAAAGCTGGATGAAAAGAACCGGGAACGCCTGATGGAAATGCTCTGCCGGAAGCGTTCTCTGAGCCTGAAGGAGGATGAACGTCGTGAAGGAGTGGAATTGGTGCGCAAATCGGGCGTGCTGTCGGAATGCTGTGTCGAAGCACAGAACTTTTTTACCCGCGCATGGAAACGCTTGTCGGTTCATCTCCCGCCATCGGAATCCAAGGTCATGCTCTCCACTCTCTGCCGCCGTCTGATTGAGATTGATCCAGGGGTGGAGTAGGAAAAGAAGGGCGTATATTTCGACTGGAATAAACCCTGATCTCCGGACGAACGTACAAGGATGATGGAAATTCACATGAAAATTGCGATCTTTTACATCATGACACAGGTTTTCCTGTTCTCCGGGAGACTCGGAGCCGCCGATCGTCTGATTCCGTACAGAAGCTCTGAAGCTCCTGTAATCGACGGACTGCTCAATGATTCCGTATGGCAGAACGCTCAGGCTCTTTCAGGATTCCGGACATTCATACCTGATTTCGGCAAAGATCTGTCCGAAAAAACGACGGTGTACATGGCCTACGACGCTGAAAACCTCTATTTCGCTTTTCGCTGTCACGACCGCACTCCCGAGCGGATCAAGGCCACCCTGGCCAGTCGCGATTCAATTTTCAGTGATGATTTCGTGTGCATCAATCTGGACAGCTTCAATGATCGACAGGCCTTGTACGCTTTTTATGTGAATCCGTTGGGAATCCAGGGTGACAGTCGCTTCGCTTCGAACCAGGAGGATTTCAGCGTCGATCTGGTCTGGACCAGTGCCGGAAAGCTGACCGCAGACGGTTATGCAGTGGAAATGAAGATTCCCTTCAAGAGCATCCGCTACGCGGGAAAAGAACGGGTGGAAATGGCCATTTTTTTCGAGCGTTACATCAGCAGAACCACCGAGCACGGTTCGATCCCGGAACTGGATCCTGCGAGGGGGTACGCATTCCTGTCCCAGATGCAGTCACTGGAACTCCGGGATATCCAGCGCTACACTCTGTTTGAGGTCCTTCCTTCCTTCGTGTTCAGTCAACGTCACGAGCGCGATGAACAGGGTCAACTGCAGCGCAGCCTGTCCCGGGGAGAATTCGGTCTCACGGGTAAACTGGGAATCACTTCACAGTTAATCCTCGATGTCACCTGGAATCCGGATTTCAGTCAGGTGGAGTCGGATGCCGGTCAGGTGGACGCCAATCTGCGGTATGCATTGTTCTATGACGAGAAACGTCCTTTCTTTCTTGAAGGGAGCGAGATGTTCAAACTGGCGGGCAGCAGTCCCTTTCAGGCGGCCGTACATACCCGTCAGATCGTGGATCCTGTGCTGGGATTCAAACTGTCCGGAAAACTCGGTAAAAAGGATTCCCTGGCCGCCATTTTCGCCCTTGACGATATAAGCGGAAA
This sequence comes from uncultured Clostridia bacterium, assembly GCA_964391685.1. Lineage (GTDB taxonomy): Bacteria > Acidobacteriota > Aminicenantia > UBA2199 > UBA2199 > CAYMND01. Next base: position 1,847 of record CAYMND010000046.1, read on the forward strand.
TCTGGAATCGGAACCGGATCTTTCGGACAAAGCCGGTTTCTTTCTGTTTCGGTATAAACGGGCTCTGGCGGATGATGGCTATCTGGGGCTCTTTTACACCGGCCGGGAACAGGGAGAGACGTACAACCGCTTATCCGGAATCGACGGGCAGATCCGTCTGTCCAAGGCGGGTATGCTGAGTCTGCACGGTTTCGCTTCTTTTTCCGAAAATCAACTGACAACCGAAGCCAACGGTCACGCCCTGGCGGTTAACTATGACTATTCTACCCGTGACCTCGGCTATGGAGCCGGTGTCTACTCCATCAGCTCGCATTTTTCCAGTGACAGCGGCTATTTGACTCGGAATGGAGTGATCGGATTCAATGGAAATATAGCGCCGAAATTTTATCCGCAGTTTCAATGGCTGAGAAAGATCACCCCCCAATTTACACTGACAGTCATTCGGGATCACGACAGCGGCATGCTGGAAATGAACAGCGGAGTGGTGGTCGATTTTCTGCTCAAAGGCAACACGTTGTTCAGAGTGGACCTGTTGTACGGCAGCGAGATCTTCATGGACCGGCGTTTCGATGTCAGTCTGTACCGCCTGGTTTTTCAGAGCTGGCTGAGTAAAAAGATTTATCTTTATCTCGGTCTGCGCCGCGGTAATCAGATTCGTTATGTCCAGAATCCATATCCGGGATACGGAAACACGCTGACTCTGCAATTTCGTTTATTGCCCGTCGAAAATATCGAGTGGGAGACGAGACTCAGTTATTCCGACATGTATGAAAAGAGTGACAAACGGAAGGTGTATGATTATATGATTCTGCGCAACAAGCTCACATTTCAATTGAATAAAAACCTTTTTTTCCGGGGGATTGTCGAGTACAACAGCTATCGCAAGGAATTGATCACCGATTTTTTGGCTTCGTTCACCTACATACCGGGTACGGTGCTCCAGCTCGGTTACGGTTCACTCTATGAGAAAATCAGATGGGATGAGGAGGAGTACCGCCCGGACGGACGTTTTCTTGAAATGCAGCGAGGGCTGTTCTTCAAAGTGTCCTATCTCTGGCGTTTCTGATTCGACGCTTTTCTTCAATCGGTACTGTGGAACAGTTCACTGATCTGGGCGGATGTCAGACGCTGGCGGAAAAACCGGATCTCGTCGATGCGGCCGTAGAAAGGGTAGTTGCGTCGTTGCGGATGAACACTGTACGTGTACTGGGCTCCCAGATTGAGCCGACCGGAAGTGTTGCGCACTGCAACCCCGGTGCTGTTTTGGTTGTCTAACACACCGTCTATGTAGATGGCCATGCCCGTTTCATCCCATGTCGCCGCTACATGGGTCCAGCGGTAGGTGTCAACCGATTGAAACCGTTTAATGGATTCCAGTGTAAAGAGTGCGCCCGAAGCGTCCGTCAGATAGAGTCGCAGACGATTGCTGGCATGAAACACCAGTGAATATGCCATATCACTGTCATCGGACTGATTGCCCTTGTGGATCAGGCCGCCGGAAAACTGGTTGCTCTCTTCGGGGTAGATCCAGACGGACAGAGTACCTGCATTGGAGAGATCCAGATCCGGGTGATCCGTCAATGTCAGGTAATCATCCCGGCCGAGACGCAGCGCGGCTCCGTAGATGCCTCCGGTGGCCAGACGGTCCACGCCGTTCATGGTGCCGTTCTGTTCCGGTCCGTCCACCAGAAATCCGGATCCGAAGAAGCGGCTGCCGTTTCCTTCTTCAAAGGGCCACCATACCACTTCTCCGTTGGGCAAGGGCGGAATGGTGTGGACCACCACGTGGTGGTAGGCGGCGCTTCCGGTCCAGGTCCTGAAGCCGCACATTCCGCACATTCCGCCACAGGGGAAAATGGGTTCGCTGTCGCGAACATCAATGACCGGGATTCCGTTCAGTTTGATAATGTGTCGATCACCGGCGACGGTGATAGAGATGTGATGGGAATCGTTGTAGATTCCAGCGCCGAAAATTGATTCGAATTGGTCCCTGCTGAAGCGTGCCCGGGCCAGGAATCTGCGGGAGCTGGGGAAGTAGTTCTCGTTACCCATATAAACTCGACGGACCACCAGTTCAATACCGCTCCCTAATGGCGGGTGGAGGCCGGGGTCGAACTGAAAAATATATCCGGTCACATTTTGAGCTCCATCGCTACGATAGTAGATTCCCCAACCCCAGGCATCGGTGTTTAGCGTGACATCCGCTTCCAGGCGATAATCCCGCCAGCTCATCAGCCCGAAGGCCAGGTGGCCCCAGCTGGAAACGATGTCTCCTGCGGAGATGGTCCAGTCGCCGCGGACCTCTTTCAGTTCAGTCGTCCCCCCAGAAGGCCCCAGGTCGCTCGGATCGTCGAAGCTGTTGCGAAACAGGACAGCGTCCTGAGCGGTCTGGTCTCCGATGAGATCGATATTCATCGATGGACCTCCGTTCAGCGCCGCAAGCAGGGTCACCTGAATGTCCCTGGCTTCGAAACAGCGGAGACCGACGGGGATTTTCCGGTCACCACCGCTGATGGTGTCGCTGCTGCTGTCGTAATGGTTGGGATCTGCAGGTGTAATCACCGCAGCAGCCAGTTCGGTTCCGCCGTCCGGGTAATAGACGGTGAGCTCGGACTCGCTGAGGGGAGAGCGGAGGCGGTCGAAGAAGTTTCCGGTTACATTGGTATGCCAGTCGTCTTCACTGATCTCCAGGCTGATGTTGTCATCAGCGGTGGAGAAGTCGGTATCCGGTCCGGCCGAGACGATGGTCCGGGTGAGTGCATCGCCGGTGTATGAAAAAGGTGTGCCCCAGGCGTCGATCAGGGCCAGGAACTGTCCGGATCCGGTGACGGTACTGTCCAGATAGGGACCCCGCCAGCCGAACAGGATATGATGATCGTGGGAGGATGTGTACGGCGGATAACTGCCGATGACAAACAGTTCATCGAGACTGGCGGGTAAAAGGCCAAGATCTCCCACGAAACCGAAACTGTGACGGAATCGTCCAGGTTGACGAAGGGGATCCCCCACTACGGCGGTCTTGATGAGTTCCATTTTCTTCTTTGTCAGCAGCTCCCTTGTCATCTTCGGGACATCCAGAAGCAGGGGGACTGCCACTGTGGCCGCCAGGGCGATGACGGCCAGAAGAATCAGCAGTCCCAGAGAGCTTACACCGCGTTCCCTCGCGGCAGATGTGTTCAGGTGCATGGTCCGGGTGTCTTGAGGTTCACGATGGTGGTGGGGCCGTTGCTGATGAAGATCAGACGCTGGTAGAGGCCGAAACTGACATGGCGTACGCCGATGGGTATGAATCCGTCGCTGTGGTAGATCGGGTTGGTCTGATCGGTGGTGGTGCTGAAGGTGTCGAGAATGAACTGGCCGGAACTGAATGCCGGGTAGCTGATGGTGATGGAAAATCCGGTCCCGGCTCCGCAGGCATCGCTGCAGTTGCCGCTGATCCGGGAGAAAACCTCGTCGAAACGGATGTCGACTCCGACATCGTCGGAAGAACCGCTGATGCCGTCCGGCCCCATGGACCAGATCCGGGCGGCGATATAACCGTTGGGCGAATTCGTGTACTGGTATGGGCGGCCCCACGGGTCAGTCATTTCGGAAATGTATGGACCGCGCCAGCCCCAGGTGATAATGCCGCTGGTGGTCGATGCCAGGGGAATGGCCGGCGAGTTTGTGCTTGCCGATAACAGGTCATCCAGATTCCGGGGCAGAATGCCGATGTCGCCTACAAAACCGTAACTGGTCCGGCTGCCGCTTTCCAGCAGTCTGGCATCACCGCAGATGGCGATTTTCAGATTACCGAGTTCTTCTCGACAGGAATCATAGCGTTTCTGGGTGATCTGGTTTACGGCCAATGGAGTGATCAGGGCGGCCAGAATAGCCACCACGGCGATGACGATGACCACTTCCCCCAGGGTGAAACCCGAGGATGGAGAATACTTTTCTGTTCTTTCCACAATAGTAATGATAATGATTTTTCGCTTGTCGGACTACATGCATCCACAAAAAACAGATTGTCGCCATTCGATTTCTTCTGAATGTCGCCGAATCAACAGGGAGTTGACGTTTTTTTTTACATCGTTTATAATCAAAAAACATGGTCCTTGTTCGTTAATCAATCCAAGTTCTGTATCGCCGAATGAAAGATGAGGCGGTATCTCTTTTAAAAAAAAGAAAAAACAGGAGTGAAAAATGAACGAACAAGAATTTATGACCCAGATATACCGAGTATTCCACCCCTCTCTGCCCCGGCTGGGTCCGGGTGATTCCCGATCGACACTTCGGGCCCTGGAACTGATCCCCCGGGAAATCAGGAGACCGGACCGATGCATTCTCGACCTCGGTTGCGGCAACGGTACCCAGACGGTCTGCCTCGCCGGAGAACTGCCGGGTGAAATTTTCGCTGTGGACACCCATCAACCCTTTCTGGATCGGTTGATGATCCGGGCTAAGGAAGCCGGCTGCAGTGAGAGGATCCATCCACTTTGCATGGATATGGCCGCAATCGACCCTGAAAACGGCCGATTCGATCTGATTTGGTGCGAGAGTGCCATCTACAACATGGGATTCGAACGGGGTTTGAGGCATTGCCGGACTCTCCTTGACGGCGGCTACCTGGCCCTGAGTGAAATGAACTGGCTTGGAGAGGAGCGGCCGCAGGCCTGCCGCGATTTTTTCGACCGGCTGCATCTGCCGGTATCGGACATCGCCGAAAACCTTGAGATCATCACCAAAACCGGATTCGAAACCCTCGGACACTTTGTGTTGCCCGAATCTTCCTGGTGGGATGAATTTTATACGCCTCTGTCCCTTCGGCTGGAGGAGCTGCAACACAGTTTCCCGGATGATGAGGACCTGAAGGAAGTGATCGGTAACATCGTAGAAGAGATCGAACTCTTCAGGCAGTATTCCGGGATATATGGGTATGTTTTTTACGTATTGAAGAATTGACGGCCGGGCGGGGCGTCGTTCCCGGCGCCCCGCTTTGAATCTTGACACTGATTTTATATTTCGTTACAAATGAGGACGCCATGAGTGAAAAGAAAAATTCTGAAGAGGGAGGACAGTCTACGCGGGTTCGACTTCGTCGGGCCTATGCAGCCCGCATCAACCGCGTGATGGATTATGTCCAGGAGCATCTTGACGAAGAGTTGAGCCTGGAGCAATTGGCCCGGGTAGCCGATTTTTCGGTTTTCCATTTCCACCGAATATTCCGTTCCATGACCGGGGAGCCGCTCTTTCAATTCATCCAGCGACTGCGTCTGGAAAAAGCCGCTTCCTTCCTGCGTTCCAATCCGGAAAAACCGATCACCGATATCGCACTGGATTGCGGTTTTTCCGGGTCGGCCCCGTTTGCCCGGGCCTTTCGATGCGCCTTCACCATGAGCGCCAGTCAGTACAGACGGACCCGAAAAAGCAAGATCGGTCAAACGGACGGCAAAGAGGGAAAAATCCGGGGCAATATACGGCAAGACTGCCACGTCAGCTTCCATTACACTGATGAAAATCTGATGTACTGGAGGTTGAATATGAAAGAAAAGAAACTGAACGCCAAGGTGGAGATCCGGGAATTGCCGGAAATGGAAGTGGCCTACGTCCGGCATATCGGCCCCTACAAGAACGATGCCGAGTTGTTCCGCGGCTTGTTTACGCGCTTGATGACCTGGGCCGGCTCCAAGGGGCTGCTCGACTTTCCGAAAACCCGGGTTCTGGCCGTCTATCATGATGATCCGGCCATCACCGAGGAGGCCAGGTTGCGGGTCAGCTGTTGCGTCAGTGTTCCACCCGGAACGGAAGTGGACGGAGAGATCGGCCGGATGACGGTTCCCAAAGGCAGGTACGCAATGGCCAGATTCGAACTGGTGGCCGGTGAGTACGAGGACGCCTGGAACGCCGTCTTTCACGACTGGCTGCCGGAAAGCGGTTGGCAGTGCGACGACCGACCCTGCTTCGAACTCTACCACAACAACTGCGACGAGCACCCGGAGAAAAAGAGCCTCGTCGACATCTGTGTGCCGGTCAAGCCCATGTGACGTCTGACTAGCGGAGGCGGTGCATCCGCCTCCGCCGGTTCAACTGAAAAGGCGGTTTTTCATGATCAAAGGTATTCTACTGGCCCTGAAATACAGCACACGCTGGATTGTGGGCTTTATATCATGCGAATGGAACTAGAAATTCAGGATCCAGGAGTGCTGGAAACGGAGAGTGTTTTGGGAGTCGGTACCCAGGTAATCGGTGGCCACGTGGTAGATCTCGAAGCCGAAGGAAACGGCTTTGCTCAGACTGCACATCAGGTTGGCGAAAACGATCTGATTCTGGCTGCGATTTCCGGTTGAAAGCGTTTTCTCGTCGGGTTTGTCCTGCCCGTAACCGGTGTTGAGCTTCAGTTTCGGTGTCAGGCCGGCCACGATCGTGGCGAAGAAACCGGTCGATTCGACCTCTTTCTGAAGGGCTGCATTGACACCCTGGACAATCCCCCCGAAAAAGGGGAGCATGTTCTTTCCGGTATAGAATTCGCCCAGAACGGTGAGCCGTTTGGAAAAGACGAGGCTCAGGTCTAAATTGATGGAGTTGCTGTCATAATCGACCGCGCCTTTCGATTTTCCCGAGTGCGCAGAAATGCCCAATTGAATCGATCCTTCGTTTTTAAAGGGAAATTGGGCGGCGATTCTGCCCTGCAGTGTCGGTGCTCCTTCCTCGGTCCCGTCATCGATTCCGTCGTTGTCCAGATCGCCCGAGATGGTACGGAAGACACCTGCCTGGAAGGTCAGCAGGGTCTTTCCGGTTTTGATCCGATGTGCGACGCTCAGCTGCGGACGACGGTAGCCGATATTGCCTCCGCCCCACATGACGGGATAATTCAAGGTGAATGGATTGAGAGGGCTGATGATGTCCCAGTACTGGCCTGCCACGAAGGTCCATTTGTTGTTGCTCAGTTCCAGATAGGCATGGCGCATGTAATTATAGGCTTTGTTCTCTGCTCCGCCTCCGTAAAAATCGATTTCGATCTTTCCGCCGACAGTGAACGAGCCGACTTTACCGGCTTCGATTTTCAGTCCCAGGCGGGTGTTGTTGGCGGTGGTGTGAAACAGGCCGTCACTGTCGCCGGGATTGGCAGCCCAGATCGCGAAGTTTCCGTGGGACGAGCTACCGGTTTCGTACGCGGCATCGAATTTGATGTAACCGTAAGGGGTGATGGAAAACTTCTGATCCTCCGAGGCAGTTCCTGCCAAAGCAAGGGAGATGAATAGCGTTGCGAAAATGAGAAATCTGTTCCGAACCATGGTTGAACTCCTTTTGAAAATTAACAATTATAATGCATGATTTATCCGTTTTTACAAAAAAATGATGGATTCTTTTTTTCACGAAGGAATGGTCAAACTTGTTTTAAAGTGAATGAGGTTCAGTGAATATTACCTGTAATAAAATGCAAATTGTTTGTCATGTGGCGGACTGTGCGGGACGGAACTTTGGGTCAGGACTGGCTCAGAGCGCCCTGAAGCAGCATGATGACTTCTCCGAGAACGGGCATCTCTTCCAGGTGATAGCGCCAGGATTGCCGCGAAGCGAAAATGACGGCTCCTCTGGCACGACGGCGTTGAAGAAGGGGTTCGATCCGATAGGACAAGAGACCGCAGCGGACAAAGATGGCCCAGTCCAGAGGCATGGAACTGCCGGCGGTGTTGTTGGCCACCAGAGGGGAAGGATTGGGCTGGTCAAAGGACCGGCGAAGGTGAACGATGAGGTGATCGATTTCGTTTTTATCGGGTTCTTCATTGTCGAAACCATGGGCTCGCCAGCGATGACCGTCCTCGGATTCTGAAAAGAGAAGAACTGCCAGGGCATCGAAAAGAACGGGATCACTCCGCTCCTGCTGCTGACAGAGATCGGCCAGAAGTGCCGGAATATCTGTGGACATCGATATGGGATTCAGGGTGGCGCTGTATTGGGATTCGGTTCGAATTTTTTTTTCCGACGAGGGGGTGACTGCCGTTTCGTTCAGTGAATCGGGAAGCATCCGGCTGATGTTGAGAAAGAAGCCGAAAAGGAAAGGTGAGCCCTTCTCCAAAGCGACCGATTCCAGTCTCCCGAGTCGTCGTTTGCCCAACTGGTCGACGAGACGGAAGGTGATCTGGTCCGCTTTTCCCTGGCGCAGGTGCTGGATGAAATACTTGAATCGCAGGAAGTCCTCCTCGGCGACTACCGTGGCGGCAAAACGAAGATCCGTAAGCAATGGGGGAATGATCTCGGAAAAACCGCTTTTTTTGCCGGGAGACAAGAGTTCCAATCGTCTGTCTTCGATCTGGAAACGCCAGAAGATATATCCGTCGAAAAGGCGGTTGCACCAGGCCGGGATATCCGGCGGAGTCTTTTTTTTCATGGACACAATCTATCTCATTCGGCCGATCTTGTCCAGGGTTTGCATCTTGAGGACCTCAGCGGAAACATGTTATCATGAAATATGTCCAAGGCTTGTTTCGTCAGTGACCTGCATGGTTCTCCCCGCCGCTACGAAGCTCTTTTCCGATATTTATCGGACAATCCTCCGGATATTCTGTTCATCGGAGGCGATCTTTTCCCGGGGGCATTGCGCTCTCTCTTCAATGTGACTCCCGGGGAGGCTTTTGTCGAGCAGGTCATTCTGGCCAATCTGCGAAGACTCCGACGTCGACTCGGCGGACGATATCCCGAAATATTTGTCATTCTGGGCAACGATGACGGACGATTTTGGGAAGCCAGCGTCCTGGACGTGGCTGCCGAAGGCTGTTGGCATTATCTGCACAATCGCCATGTTGTATGGCGTGATTTCGATCTGTACGGCTACAACTATGTGCCGCCCACACCGTTCCGTCTCAAGGACTGGGAACGCTATGACGTGTCTCGTTACATCGATCCGGGCTGCATCGCCCCAGCGGAAGGTGTGCTGACGATGCCGGTTTCGGAATACGAGCTGGACTGGGCGACCATCGAGGATGATCTGCAGCGGTTGATTGGCGGGAAGGACCTCGAACGGGCGATCATGCTTTTTCATACCCCACCTTACCAGAGTGACCTGGACCGTGCCGCTCTGGACGGGAAGACCGTAGATCATGTTCCGCTGGATGTTCATGTCGGCAGCATCGCAGTGAAAAGACTGATCGAAGAGCATCAGCCCCTGCTGACACTTCATGGTCATGTGCACGAAGCCAGTACCCTGACCGGTTCTTTTTGCCAGGGATTCGGACGAACCTTTTCCATCAACGGGGCCTACGATGGCCCGGAACTCGCTC
>CAYMND010000047.1:0-11102 GCA_964391685.1 uncultured Clostridia bacterium
GAGCTATCAGACTCCTCTCGAGGTTCTGCCCGCGGAAGAGCGGCGAGCCGTCATTGAGAAGGGGCTGGAAGTGATGAACAAGGCGGTGGAACTGAATCCCGATTACCCGCACCCGTACTCTTACATCGGCCTCCTTTACCGTGAAATGATCAAGGTGGAGCCGCAGAAACGCGATTCGTTCATCGCCAAAAACGAAGAGTACAACAAGAAGTTTGTCGAGCTCTATCAGAAGAAGGTCAAGGCGGAACAGTATCAGAAGGCGCTGGAAGAACTGAGTAAAGAGTAAAGCGGATTATTCATCCATATAAAGGGCACGGCGCAAAGCCGTGCCCTTTTTTTATGGAGAGGTGTCACAGGTCCATTACGTCAATACTTCCGGTTTATGGATGAGACAGGACTTCTCGGGATCGATTAACGTGAGCTTCGCTCACAACCCAGGTGACCGGTGAAACGCAACGGCTGGACCGTTGCTTGTGACCAGTGGCACTCTTCCTGCAAAAGCAGAGCTTTTGCTTTTTTTTCTCAGCTCTTGAGGATTCGGTATGAATCAAATATATGAAGAATACCCGTGGTGGTTAAAAAACCAGGAATATAATGCTGACTCGGCGGTTTGCCGATCTGTTTTCCGGAGTTTCGTTGTCTACCAGCGGCTGGGTGTCGGCACGTCCGACCGCACTGAAACGACGCGGATCCAGCTGTCCTTCGGTGATGAAGAACCGTACCACTGTGCCGGCCCTTGCGGACGACAGCTCCCAGTTTGATGGGAAAATGGGATTTCCCGTCAGGGGGGAGTTGTCGGTATGGCCTTCGACACTCACCTTGTACAGGGTTTCCTGCATGATGGGGATCAGCTTCCGGAACAGACGGACGGCTGTCGGCAGCAGATCCGTTTTTCCCGGGTCGAACATGACGCTGCCGGCGATCTCCATGCGCACCCCCATCTTGTCCTTAACGATGAAAATGTTGTTCTGGAGATTTTCTTCGTATGTTTTGCTCTGAAGGAGCTGAACCAGCGCATCCTTGCGGGCTTCTGCCTCGTTCTGGGCCGATTCCATCTTGATGGGTTGCTGTAATCCCCCCGGTTTTCCCATCTGAAAAACCTCTGTCTGGACGCCGAACGCTTTCTCCACCGATCCCAGAACCTCTTTGTACTTGACCATGTCCATGTTGGCGAAAGAGAGAAGCATGATGAAAAAAGTGAGGAGCAGGCTCATGCAGTCCCCGTAGGTGACCACCCACCCAGGTACACCGGGTTTGCATTTGGGACATTCTGGTTCAGATTGTGCCATTTTACTTTTTCATCGCCGTATCGATTTGAGTACGGTTGGATGGGCTCAGAAAAGAAACCAGCTTTTCCTGAACCACCGCCGGGTGATCTCCGTTGGCGATGGAAAGAATTCCGTTGACGATCAGTTTCTTGATGATCATCTCCTGCTCGTGGAAATATTTCAGCTTGTCGGCCAGCGGAAGGAATATGATGTTCGCCATGAGCGATCCGTACAGGGTTGTAATCAGGGCGACGGCCATGGAAGGGCCGATGGATTTCGGATCGTCCATGTTGCCCAGCATCAGGATCAGGCCGATCAGGGTCCCGATCATGCCGAAGGCAGGAGCCGCTTCGCCGGAAGAGGTCAATATGCTCGTACAGCTCTCATGGCGTTGGGTTGTAGAGTTGATGTCAATGTTGAGTACGGATTCGATCAGGTCCGGTTCAACTCCGTCGATGGCCAGTTGTATGCCTTTCTTGAGAAATGGATTATCAATCGGAATCTTTTCAAGCCCTAATATGCCATTCTTTTTTGCTTCCACGGAAAGGGAAAGAATGAACCGGATCATATCTTGCGGGCTTTGAAGGGTGTTGAAGATCGTTTTCATCAAGACCGACGGGAGTTGCAGGATGACTTTGAGAGGAAACCGGATCATGGTGGATCCGATGGTGCCACCGACAACGATCAGGATTGATGGAATGTCGACAAAGGCTCCGAAATTGTCCGAAATCGAAAGTCCTACCAGTACAATAGCCGTAAGTAAACCGATGACAGTTGACAGTTCCATTGGCGGTCCCCTGTAATATAGTAATGATAGAGGAAAAGAGAAAAAAATCAACCCGGATTGTTCTGCTGGATGGTAAAAAACCGTATCGGGAATATTGATGATATTATTTAACAAATACCGGGGATAATGAAGTAAAATAAAGCATGCGAATCAATACGAAGATCAGATATGGAATGCGGATGCTGGTCATTCTGGCTTCTGAATCGAAGCTGATGAGTACCGCTGAACTGGGGAAAATGATGCTGGTTTCACCGAAATACCTGCGAAAACTGGCCGGGCCTATCGAGAAAGCCGGATTGATCCGCAGTGTAAAGGGTGTGTACGGAGGATACCAGCTCAATCGAAGCGCAAAAGATATCTCGGTACTCGATCTGTTCTTCGCTTTTGATGAACCAATCCAGGTTCAGGGCTGTCATGACGGGGAATGCTGCGCCCTGGCTGCGGATTGCCTGACCCGTCCTCTATGGTTGTATCTAGAGGATGTCATGAAAAGGGAACTGGGAAATGCAACTCTGGAGACCCTTCTCAAAAAGAAGTTTCCAAAGGATGATTCCTGCCGGGATTGACAGATCGGCTCTTTTTGTGTAAAATTTCGCATCATCTGGAGGAAAAAGAATTATGGCCAACCATGTGTCTGCATTGAAGAAGCATCGCCGGGATCAAAAGCGCAGAATGATCAATAAAATCAACAAATCGAAAATGCGCAATAAAGTGAAGACGTTACGGAAGCTTGTCTCGGCCGGAAATATCGAGGAAGCCAAAACCATGCTTCCCTCCGTTTTGTCCATTATCGACAAGACTGTAAGTAAGGGGACCATTCATCATAAAACCGGATCGCGCTACAAATCACGTCTTTCTCTCATGATTTCCTGATTCCGCCCCTGATCGATGGAGCTTCCCCGAGGCTACATCTCATACAACCAGATAAAGCTGTATCAACAATGCCCCAGGTCATATTATTATAAATACATAGAAGGCCTGGATGCATCGCTGGACGACAAGATATATCTGGGCATCATTTTTCATTCTTCAGTCGAGAGCCACCTGAAAAAAAGAATCGCCGGACGGTTTTGTTCAGCGAAGGATGCAGTGGATGAATTTTCCCATTTATTTGAGCATCAGCAGGACTTTTATCCGGTGGAATGGAAAAATCCCAAAAGGGACGTCGAACGTCGCGGTGTAGCGATGTTGAAACACTATCTCAAGGAGATGGACAAGGATATCGAACCCCTGTTGGTCGAAGAGGAAATGGAAGAGACCATTCCGGAAATCGATATTCGGCTGCGAGGGATTGTCGATTTGATCGAGAAGGATTTCAGCATCTCGGATTTTAAAACAGCCACGGTGAGATGGTCGAACGACAGAGCCAAGACTTCATTTCTGCAGATGGTGATCTACCGGTACCTGTTCGAGCGTCGTTTCGGGCCGGTTACCTCCAAGCTCAGATTTCGTGTAATCTATTCAAAATCGGCTCGGACAGTGCGTCAGCAGGTGATTACGTACCCGGCCGCTGAGGCGGATTTTACGCAGATGATCAAAGTGATTTCCGCGGTGGTGGAAGGGATCAGAAGTGAAACTTTCTTCCCCAATCCTTCCTACCGATGCATGAACTGCGGATTCAGAGCGGATTGCTCGGGAGCCAGGGGAACCCCCTGACATTTCCTTGCCATGGCGGTTTCTTTCAATCTCTTGTTTTTATTCATCTAATTTACTACCATATTGTTGATGTATTAAGGCAGGGATATTGCCGCTGGGAAACCGGTTCGACCGGTACGCCGGCGGCGAACTCCGTAAAGAGCCGGAAACAGGAGACGACATGGATGTGATCAGTTCATCGGAGATATCGGACGATTTTCTTCGTTATCAGGGATGGGGAGGATAGGAAGATGCAGGATCTCATAGACCTGATGGGATTGGGGCGTTTCTCTCCTGAATTGTCACTCCTGCTTTTCGAGGGGGAAAACTGGCTTTATGCCGAGATTGACAAGGAGGGGCGGGTTCGGTCCTGCAACCGGTTGCTGAACGGAAAATCCGTAGTGGGACTGAGGTTCGATCAGGTGATTGATCTGCCCGGAGGACTGGCGCTCCCCATTACCAGAATAAAAGACGCCGGATCTGTTGTTCCTTTGATCACCCGCTGGCAGGCGGACGGTGAACTCTACGAATCCATCGCCTGCAGCGGAGAGGATGGCTGCTCTTTACTGGGCCATCGTTTTCTTCTTTGTGAGGAGCCGTTTCTGGGGACTTCTTTGATGATGGAGACTTTTGACCTTCGTAAGACAATCGAAGACCGGGATCATGAGATTCGTCGGCTGAACAGCCAGATCTCCAGGCTGATGGGCGTTGATCCTCTGACTGGTCTGGCCAATGAAACCCGCTTCATGGATGCATTGGAAACGGAAATTAAAGTGGCGGTACGTCACAAGACGCATTTATCTCTCATCTGTTGCGATTTGGATTATTTCCGGGCCATCAACGAAACCTTCGGGCGGGAAATGGGAGATGCGGTGCTGGTTCGGCTGGCCGATGTGTTGAGACGCTTTCTGCGTCGGGAAGATCTGGCTGCCAGATACCGCAGCGTAACCTTTTTCGTCCTGCTGCCGCGGACAACACTTTCACAGGCTTTCACTCTTGCGGAACGCATTCGACTCTATCTGCCGACGGTTCAGCTGGAATCCGAGCATGAGAATCCGGTCAAGAATCTCAGTGCCAGTTTCAGTGTCTGTCAGTACCGTTTCGGAGAAAGTTCCAGCGAATACCTCAGCCGTAGCGAGGGTGCCTTGAACGAAGCCAAGCGGCACGGTCGCAACTGTACGGTATCCGCCGACTGATCATCTCGGAGACTCGCTTTCGCCGACAATATCGCCTTCAATACCGATTATAGTCTCTTTTACCGGAATCGTCCGGCCGGACAGTGAGACTGCGTGCCTGACCATGGCGGTCAGGCCTGCGCAGCAAGGGACCTCCATGCGCAGTACCGATAGAGAGCGGATCTTGGCATCGGTCACCAGTTCGTTGAGTTTTTGCAGATAGATGTCATGACCCTGTTCCAGCTTGGGACAGGCGATGATCAGCTTCTTGCCTCGGAGGAAACGAGAGTGGAAATCCGCACGGGAGAAGGCGGTGCAGTCGGCGGCAATCAACAACTCAGCCTCATGGAAGTGGGGGGCCTTCGGATTGACGAGATGCAGCTGAATCGGCCAGTGACTCAATTCCGAGTCGCTGGTTGATCCGATGGAAGGAGAAGGTGCGTTTTCGATGCCGACGAAAGAACGGGAGCGACTGCCCGGGCATCCGGGGTGATGGCTGCCGGACTGTTCAGGTTCATCGGTTTCCAGGGGGTTTTCGATGTGATGCCGTTGCAGGTACGCTTCGGCTTGCTCCAGATAGTCTTTTGCACCATGGCTTTTCAAATGCAACAGGTGTTCTTTCAGCGTGTTTCTCCCCGCAGGAAGGATTCTCTCGTCCAGCACTTTTTCTTCGTCATAGGGTTCGGCTTCCCGTTCGATAACGGTGATGGCTTGCTCCGGGCAATGACCGATACAGGCCCCCAGACCATCGCAGAACAAATCACTGAGAAGTCGGGCCTTGCCGTCGATGATTTTCAAGGCACCTTCGGCGCAGCCTGGAATGCATCTGCCGCAGCCGGTGCATTTTTCTTCGTCGATTTCTATAATTTTTCTCTTCATCTTGGTCTCCTTTGACTGACATTATAGGAGAGCTTTTAAGACATGGATGTAACTGAAGTTACATTTTGATGAAAATCTGTTTCCCGATTCCAGATCCGCAATGAACTTGTTGATCTGATCTACAAACGTTTTTGAGACATTTGGTGTTTTCCCAGGTCAGGGTATCGGTGATTTTTCATCAGTGTTTCTTCGGATGTGAAATGGGTATAGAATAATTTTATCGAAGTTTCATTTTGATTTTCGGGCGAGGTGAACATGAGCAAATTGGGTCGGTTTTTGAGAACAACGTTTTTAGGCGGTTTCATCATCATTCTGCCGGTTGTCCTGACCTTGTTCCTGCTTCGCTGGATGGTCGGTCTGGTGGCACAGCTGATCGAACCGCTGACCCGCATTATCACCGAGCATGCCCGGCTGGGGCATGTGCTGGCAATGTCTACGGCTCTCATCCTGGTGGTTGTCGTTTGCTTTCTGATGGGCCTTGTGGTCAAAACCAGAATGGGTTCCGGTCTCCTGCGGCTGATAGAGAAAAAGATTCTCAAGGTCGCTCCGGGATACAATTTTTTCAAGGAAACCATCGGGCAGCTGCTGGGTCAGAAGAATCGCCCCTTCTCGAGGGTGGTTCTGGTCCGGATGTTCGGTTCTGAGACGATGGGCATCGGATTTTTGACCAACGAGCATTGCGATAGCGGACTGATGACGGTATTTGTGCCTTCCGGACTCAATCCGACGTCGGGGCTGCTACTGCATGTTCCGAAGGAGGAATGCCGGTTTATTGACGTCTCCGTGGAGACCGCCATGCGGAGCATTATCGGTTGCGGTGCCGGGGCGTCGGCTCTGCTCGATCATATAACCAAAAAGACCGGACTGGAACCGGACTATGAAAGATGATAACATGGTGACCGGTCAACAAGCGTAGCAAATGGAGAACATCATGAGTATAAAGGGTATCGATGGACTGACGTTGTTGAATAATGCCGTCAGGGTGGAACGGGATGGATATCGATTCTACCTGCACTTGGCCAAGTCCGTTTCCGACAAAAGACTGATGGATCTGTTTCATCTGTTCGCTGAAGATGAACTGCGGCATGAACATGCATTCAGAAAGATGATTGAAGAAGCGGTTTTATCGCCGGGCGGAATGGAGGATGAGGCTGAAGCTCTGCTCAAGCATTTTCTGGAAGACATGAGACAATTCGGCGAAAGACAGGTGAAAAAGGCTCTTGAAGGCGAACTGGATCGTGAGGCTCTTCTGGAAGTGGCCATACAGTTGGAGAAGGACTCGATTCTGTTTTACTCTTCGCTCAAACCCCATCTGAGCAGCGAGTCGAGAGAAGTATTCGAATCCATAATAGATGAGGAACTTCGTCATTTGAGCCGTCTCTTCGCCATACGCCAAGGGGAAATCGATCCCAGTATCGGCATGGCGGAAGACATCTAGCTCCGGCATAAGAAGGGGAGTATGGCGGAAAAAATACTGGAGCTGCGGGACTTGATCAAGGCATACGGTGACAAAACGGTGGTCGATCGAATATCCTTTTCCTTATCTCGGGGAGAAATTGTCGGTGTTCTTGGACCAAACGGTGCCGGTAAGACAACGACCATCCGCATGATTATGAATATCATTGCTCCGGATTCGGGGGCGGTGGTCATCTTTTCCCGTCCCTTCTGTGAAGAGTTGAAAAACCGTTTGGGCTATCTGCCGGAGGAGCGGGGGCTTTACCGCAAGATGACGGTTATGGAAACGATTCGTTTCTTCGGACGGTTAAAAGGAATGTCTCTCTCCGAGATCGAAACCCGGGCGTCGCTTTGGCTGGAACGGTTCTCCCTGATCGAACATCGCCACAGACGGATCGAGGAGATGTCCAAGGGAATGGCCCAGAAAGTGCAGATCATTGTCACCATTCTCCACCAGCCGGAACTGCTGATTCTCGACGAACCGTTTTCCGGTCTGGATCCGGTAAACATCGAACTGGTGCGGGAATTGATTCTGGAATTGAAGCGCAGGGGGATTTCCATCCTTTTTTCCACACATCTGATGGATTACGCAGAGAAACTGGTCGATCGGGTGATCATGATCGACCGGGGATGCAAGGTTCTGGATGAGACCCTGGACGGGATCCGCCGCAATTTCGGCGGGAGTCTGGTAACCATCGGTTACAGCGGGGACGCTTCGTTTGTTTCGGGTCTTCCTTTTGTCCGGGGGGTTCGTGATTACGGCAACACCATGGAGATCGAACTGGCGGATCTGGGACGAAAGAACGATCTGCTCGATCTGTTGCGCGGGAGTCTGGACTTATCCCGTTTCGCTGTCAGTGAACCTTCATTGAACCATATCTTTTTCAGTCGGGTGAAGAGGGGGGATGCATGAAAGGGGACAGACGGAAGACGTGGACCATTCTGACCAAGGAATTCCTGCAAATTGCCAAAAAGAAGTCTTTTGTCATTTCCACCATCCTGACACCGGTTTTGATGGCTGCTTTTTTTATTATTCCCGCCCTGTTGTCCGAAGCGGCACGAGGGGAGAAAACAATCCATGTGGCAGATCTGAGTGGCAGGTACCGGCAGGCATTCCTGAACTCTGCCGGGAACGATCCGCAAAAACCTGTGGGGTTGAAATTTGAACTGGTTGAATGCAGTGGGCGTAGCGTTGAAGATCTGATGGATGAGTACCGCCCGCGTATTCTGGAAAAAAAGGTCGCCGGCCTGTTAATTTGGCCGGTGGAGTCCGATGAGGAGATCTCCATACCCTATTTCGGCTTGAACATCTCGGACATGGCCTCGCTTCGTTATATCGAAAAACATTTGCAGAGGGCTTTCACCCGGGTCAATCTTCTGGCCGGGAACCTGGGTGAAGAGTTGATCGACCGGGCAACTCGAACGCTTTCTCTGCAGACGTTCAAAGTCAAAAAAGAGGGGATCACCCGGAGTTCCTCGCAGGCCGAATTCCTGATGTCGATATTCATGCTGACCATGCTGATGTCGGTCATCATGGCCTATGGACAGCTGATAATGCGGGGAATTATCGAAGAAAAAAACAACCGCATCGTCGAACTGCTGATCTCGTCCACGACCCCCAAAGCCGTTTTTTTCGGAAAGATATTCGGTATCGGGCTGGTCGGTCTGACTCAGGTCGGAATCTGGATCGTTCTGACCGTGGCGTACCTCTTTTTTTCGCCATGGGGTGTTCCGCCGCAATATCTGAGTTTTCTGACTCCCACACTGGCAATCTATTTCGTCCTTTTCTTCATCTTAGGGTACTTTTCCTTCGCCATCCTTTTTTCCCTGGTCGGTGCAGCGGTGAACACCGACGAGGAGGCACAGCAGTTTTCCGCTCCCATTTCTTACCTGCTTCTGGTTCCGTTTCTCATGGGGATCACCATGGTGACCCAGAATGCCGATAGCCCGGTGGTGGTGATTACCTCTCTGCTGCCCTTTTTCTCGCCCATGCTGATGTTCATGCGTATCAGCATGGCCATGCCGCCGCTTTGGCAGATCGGAGTTTCCGTGGCCAGTTCGGTTCTGACCATCTGGATTCTGGTCCGCGCCGGAGCGCGAATTTTCAGGGTAGGTATTCTGATGTACGGCAAGCGTCCCAGTTTGAAGGAGATTCTCAACTGGATCAAGGTCAGGTGATTACACGACGATAGAGCCGTCGGTTGATGGCTTCCGTTTCCGGTGGCAATTCGGGGAATACCCTTCGCCACATGGCCTCGTCTTCCATGCAAAGGTAAAGAGGGGCGATGCTGCCCAGTCGGGATTCGATCAGCGAACGCAGCGTGAGAAAAAGTTCCTCCCGTAAAGGACGGAGATAGCGGTATTTTTCATCGTATCCCTTGATCAGCTCTCCTTCGAACAGCCTTGAGTCCCGATGCTGGAAGATGTGGTTGCGCAGTCCGGAAGGAAAACGCAGGGCTCCCAGACTCCACCAGGCCAGGCGGTCTGGTGTCAGAACAGAGAAGATTTGATCCACCAGATCCCGATAGAGATCCGGCCATCCGGGAAGCAGAATCAAAGGATCGAAGTGTATGGCCACCATGTAGCCGTGTTCGCAGACAGCTCGTAACGCTTCGAGACGTTGCCCGAGGGAGGCGGTAAAGGCTTCTTCCTGTGTGATGATCTTTTGGGGGTTCATGGACCAGGCGATTACGATGTTGGGTTGTGGAGGTCTTTTCAGCAGGGCTCCGATGCGGGCGGATTTGGTCTTGAGTTCCAGAACCACTCCGGGCAGTTCTGTTGTCATTCGGAACAGAAACGGGAGCAGGCGGTCGGTCCGGGGGTCGGCCAGGGAATCGGCAAGTTCGCCGGTGCCGATACGCAGTTCCGGGATTTTTTCGTGGGCGGACCTGAGTTCACTGCCGGCTGGGTCAAGTTCGGAGAAAAAATGTGCTTTTTTGTCGGGGAGGTACTCCTGCAATATGCAATAACTGCAGTCGAAAGGGCATCCAGTGTGCAGGTTGATGTTGTAGTATCCGCAGGCGACTGTCTGTGGTGAACAAGGACATTTTTTGATGAAGGTCATTGTCGAATTGTAGCACGCTCCAGGGTGAAAAGGCAGGAAACGGTTGTCGTAAAAGGAAAAGTCCGACAATATTGACTATATGAATCGGTATAAACATCCAGGTTTTTCGTATCGATCGCCGAGGACACATTGAGCGGAAACCCCCTGTACCTGTCCGAACCCGATTTCCAGAAACCCCTCTTCAAGTTGAGCAAGGGGCAGCTGAAACAGTTGTATGAATGTCTGTTCGATATTTATGGCCGTTTGGGGGCGACGGAAGTGATCGATGAACTGGTCCGCGAAATTGTCGTTCATGCTGCCTATAGAAAGGGGGATGCTGATTTTGGAAGTGCCCATCGGGGAAGAGAAGAAGAGTCTCTTCAGGGATTGTGGATTCTGGAAAGCACGTGGAAAAAATGGAGGGATGAAAAGCGGAAAAAAACCGGGTGTTTACAGGAAAGAGCCCGGGATATGGAGAAAGCGGTGCTATGGCTTCGGGAGACCCGGGAAACGGATCAAATCCCGGAAGCTTCAGGAAGGGGTGGCAAATGGATGATTGACTGTTATTTGACCAGTGTTCCATTGCAGGATGAATGGTTGAGAGAATATCTGGCCGGCAACCCGAAGTTTAAAGATTTCTTCGTGGCCTTTGCTTCTCCTCCGGGGCCGGCGGATGCAGTCAATTATTTCCTGGATGAAGCCGCAGAGGGGGTTCGTTTCATCCACTTTCACACCCTTTCCGGGGAACGATGGATTCTGTCAGATTCTGATACGGGGCTAGTGATACTCAACCTGAACAATCCGGCGGTTTTGCTGGCTGTTGTCGGCCGAGTATTGAAACTGATTCGCCGGGGGTTCTT
>CAYMND010000048.1:0-11065 GCA_964391685.1 uncultured Clostridia bacterium
ATGTTGACGGGCCTGGTCGTACTGCTTGAGCTCCGTGTAGAGGACACCCAGATAGTTGTCCACATCCATGCTGTTTGGAGTCAGTTTTTTCAGTTGTCTGAAATAATGCAGACTTTGTTCGAACTCATGGGATTGAAGATGAACCAGCCCCATACCCAGAATGGCGTCGACATGATTCGGTTCCTTTGCCAGCACATTCTGAAACTGGTTTCTCGCCTGAATGAGATCTCCGCTGCCGAGACATTTCAATCCTTCGTTGATCATGTATGCCACGGTTCCCGGTTTGTTTTCGACCGGTTTGAACAGGGGGGCGTTCTTTTTCCTGCAGGCCGGACTGCAGACCATCAGGGTCAGCAGCAGGAACAGGGTTGATACGCTCTTGATGGTTCTCATTTATCTCTCCTTTTCAGGACTTTGTATGCGGGGGTCGGTACGGAGATGCCTTGAAGAATCTGATTGCCCAGAGACTGAAAATCGAACAGATTGCCGGTGGCCTCGTAACAGGATTGGGAAACGACGATGTCTCCCGGGCCGGCGACTGAAGATTCCAGGCGGGAAGCGATGTTGACCGTGTTTCCCAGCACGGTGTAGTCGTAGCGTTTCGGGGAGCCGAAATCACCGGCGATCAGTCTTCCGGAATTGATGCCGATGCGGATTTGGACACGTTCTTTTTCTGGGAGAGCCTCGTTTATTTCGGACAGTCTTCGCTGCATCTCCAGGGCGGACATGATGGCCTGTTCGGCATGGGCTTCCATGGCGAAGGGAACTCCGAATATTGCCATGATGGCATCCCCGATGTATTTGTCCAGCGTGCCGTTGTACTGAAATATGACATCGGTCATGACGGTGAAGATGTTGTTGAGAAAGAGTCCTACCTCCACCGGTTTCATCTTTTCGGCGCGACTGGTGAAGCCGACGATGTCCATGAACAGGATGGACGCTTCGGTTTCCTTGTAGGCGATGAACTCCCGGGATTGCCGATCCTGCATCTCCAGGATTCGGGAGACCACACCTGGCGAATGGTAGCGTTCCAGACGGGCGCGAAGTTTCTTTTCCCGGTTCAGAGTCTGCTGACTGTTGATCCCTTCGATGGAGAGACCGGTGAAATTGGCGATAGTGCTCATTACCTCCAGGTCCTGTTCGACGAACATCTTGCCACTGATGGTGGTGTCCGCGTAGATCAGACCGTATATCGATTTTGAAGTCCAGATGGGCACGGAGATGGCCGATGTGATCCCGTACATGATGATGCTTTCGGCGCCGTCGAATCGGGCATCGTCAAGGGTGTTTGCGGAAAGGATGGCCACCTTTTCGTGGATGGCCTTCATGGCGATGGTCTTGGATATGGCCACGCTGGGATCCTGGTTGTCGGAATCGCTCTGGGCAAAGGCCAGTTCGAGGCGCTCCTCCTTTTCGTCGTAGAAAAAGATGAACAGGCGTTTGGGCTGAACAAACTGGACGATCAGCTCTCCCACCCGCTCGATGCTTTCCTGTACCGTGGTGGCGGTGAGGAGATTTTTCCCCAGACTGGTCAGGGCCGTGAGCAGCTGGAGGTCGTTACGTCGGAGTGAATCCTTGGCCTGAAGGGGGAGAATCTCTGACAGGGGCAGGACCATGGATATCTTCTGGTCGGTGTCGTCATTCACCGCCTGGGTTTCGGTATCGGCCAGATAGCGCAGCACCGAGCGGCCGATGGTGATGTTGTCGCCCTCCTCCAGGTCTTTTCGAGTCACCGGTTTGCCGTTGACAAAACTGCCGTTGGTGCTGCCGAGGTCGATCAGACGATATCCTTTCCGATGGCGGCAGATTTTGCAGTGGGTTCGGGAAACCGTGCTGTCCTCCAGCTGGATGTCGTTGTTCGGCAGCTTACCGATGGACAGTTCTTCCTTCTCCTGGAGGTGGAACGTTTTTACCTCATCGTTCACTACGTATTCGATCTTGAAATTCACTCTGGTTTCAGACTCCTTTTCATTAGGTTCTTGAGGGCTTCCTGCGGCGGTCTTCCATTAAAGAGGATTTCGTATACCTGTTCGGTTATGGGCATGTCGATCTGATATTGGCGGCCCATGGACCAGGCTGCGCGGGTGGTCTCCACACCTTCTATGATATTGCGACTGTGTTTGACCACATCTTCCAGACGTTCACCCTTGGCGATTTTTTCTCCCAGTTGGAAGTTGCGGGACAATGGGCCGAAACAGGTCAGCATCAGGTCGCCGATTCCCGCCAGTCCCCAGAAGGTTTCGATATTGGCGCCCATTTTCAGACCGAAACGGGAAATTTCCACACTGGCTCGGGTCACCAGAGTGGCAGTGGTGTTGTATCCGTATCCGCAGCCGTGGACAATTCCCGAAGCGATGGCCATGACATTCTTGAGTGAACCTCCGACTTCGATACCCCGCAGATCGGTGCTGCGGTAGATGCGCAGGAAATCGGAGGAGAAGGTTTGCTGGATTTCGGAAGACAACGTTTCGTTCCGGGAAGCGGCGACGATAGCAGTCGGGTGCCCCAAGGCCAGTTCGCGGGCGAAGGACGGACCGGACAAAGATACCCAGCGCTGCAGGCATTCGGAACCGAGAACGTCGACTGCAATTTGAGAAATGGTCAGCAGAGTTCCGGATTCGAAACCTTTCGACAGGTTCACCAGGGGTTTGAAACCGAGAATCTCCCGGCACTGGGTCAGGATCCCCCGGTAGTGTTTGGAGGGCACGGCCAGAAAAACCGTATCACTCTCATCCAGTACCTCTTTGATGTCGGAGCTGACCCGTAACTCTTCGCACAGCGGGATCCCCGGCAGAAAAAGCTGGTTTTCATGATATCGATTGACATACTGACTCACTTCGGGTTCGAAGGCCCACATCAGCACCGGGTGTCCGCATTGGGCGATGTGATTGGCCACGGCGGTTCCCCACGCTCCGGCACCGAGTACGGCAACTTTTTTTTTATTCATGACAGATCCTATTGCCCAGGCGCGTTTCCTTTCCGTTGAGGATGCGCTGGATGTTTTGTCGATGATGGACGATGATGACCAATACACTGAGCAGAATGATCATGGAGACCTCGACGCTCTGGCTCACCAGTACAAACAGAAAAGCGACCGATACACCGGTGACCGATGCGGCGGAGACATAACGGCAGACGGAGACGGTCAGCAGAAAGAAAACAAGGAATACGAAGCTGATTTCCGGCATTACGACCGTCAGGGCTCCGAAAAAAGTGGCCACTCCCTTGCCCCCTTTCCCTTTCAGGAAGGGGGTGTAAATATGCCCCAGCATGGCAGCCATAAGCGTCATGGCCAGTAGGGGACGGTGTTGGGGAAAGTGACGAGTGGCGTACAACATAGGCAATGCTCCCTTGGCGCAGTCCAAGAGCAGGATGAGCAAACCGTACGGGAGGCCTTTGGCACGCAGAACATTGCTGGCTCCGATGTTACCGCTTCCCATGGATCGGATGTCCGTCTTGTCGGTGAATCGGAATAGCAGGTAGCCAAAAGGGATGGAGCCGATGACAAAACTGATCAGTAGGGTTGCGGCGGCGTGACTATTCAAAGCGAAACTCCTTCTGTTTGCGATAACGGGCTCCTTGGGGGGAGAGCTCGCTGGAAAAGAGAGTCAGGTGGTCGAAAAGGCATTCCAGATGTGGTTTCGCTGACAGGTAGGGACTCAGTTGCGACACGGGAATGCGTCCGGCGTCACTTCGGGGACGGGCCAAGGTGATGTGAGGGGAAAAGGGACGATCTTCGAGAGGAAGTCCGACCTTCCCGATGGACCGGCCCAGCAGCCGATGCAGATCCGAAAGCCGTTTGTCCGATTTGACTCCGGCCCAGAGGATGGATACAGAGCCGTTGCGGCTGAAAGCACCCAGTTCGTCGATGTGAATGGGGAATTTTCCAATATCGGCCAGTTCGGTCTCCAGGGAGTCGGTGAGTGCCTTTTGCCTGGAAGCATCGACTTTACCCAGAAAATGAAGGGTCAGGTGAACGACCGGGTTTTTCAGAAAACGGAATGGAAAATCGGCCCGTCGCAGCGGCAATGTCCATTCTTCCAGCTTTTCCAGAATGTCAGAAGGAGGGGTGTAGCCGATGAAGAGTCGCATGAAGACATTATATGAACTCACACGGACGTTGTAAAGGCCCTCGATGAGCCCGTGAGGGACGGCCCGTGAGGGACGGTGCTTTTTAATTTTTATTTTTTTTTGGTTTTATAATTTCGGTAGTTACAGCCCAATCCACCCAAGCTGAGTCCCGCAAACAAATCCATCTGGATGATGTCCACATACCGTAACCCGGCCCGATCCTTCAAATGGACCAGCAGTTCCGTCCTGAGTCTTTTCCCGCGATGCGTATGCGTGTCAATCTCTACGAGCTTAACCCTGTGTATCCGTTCGAACTCCTGAATAACCTTTTCCACCGGTTCATAGTAACGGTCATTTAAACGCCTCATCTTTGTGCTTTCCAAGCCGGAACGTCGGTTGGCAAGCTCTTCGGCACGTTCAATGAACTCTTCGCCGCCAACGATTAACCCCATTTCACTTTTTACCGTCGGCAATTCATCGAGATCTTGAGTACTGATAATCCATTTTTTCAGTTCTTTTACACTGCAGAACAGATCGTTCACATAGTTGCAGTCAACCAGGCTGCCATCGCATTCTTCCTTGAAGTACGCTCCTCCGCTGGACCAGGGGTATTTGTCGTACGATCGGGCCAGGGAAGCTTTAACCGGATTATTCAGTACGTAAGCGATGGACAGCATCAGATAGGCTTCATCCTGAATCAGCTTAGATTTGTATCGATCCTGAAAAACGTACCCTCTGCCACCGTACCGTTTCCGGAAATAAGTTCCGTACTGTCCGTTGAGTTGTTTGAAAAATTCGGACATTCGGCCCGAGAGATTCTGAAGTATCAGATGGTAGTGATTGTCCATCAGGCAAAAGGCCAACAGCCGGATCTGGGTTAATTCCTGTGTTTTGTCGAGAAGACTCAGGAATGTCTGCCTGTCCTGATCATCAGAAAAGATGATTCTTCCTTCGTATCCGCGGTTCATTCCATGGTGCAGGGCACCTTCGTATGTTATTCTCGCACGTCTCATGATTATACTTTACTATAAAAAATAAAAGTTTAAAAGCACCGTCCCCAACGGGCGACGGGAGCGCCTTTTTTTGTCGGTGGTTTGACAAAAAACGGCAAAAGCAGGGGGATGTCGGGTATCATCGGTGGTGGGATTTTTGCATGAAATGGTGTAGATTGCCTGTATATCTCGGCTTGAACAGATTTGACGGCTTCTGAGGGGATTTGTTTTGATTTTGGAAAACAATCTGCATGATCATTCTGACGGAGGATGTTCATGGATCAAAACAGACACTACACATGCCTGGCTTGCGGCAGCTCCAGGCTGGTATTCGGTTATCTAAGCGGAGGAGGCAGTATTTTCGTTCCCAGCGGGATCTTCACCATGAACGGGTTTCGGACGCGAACGTACGTTTGCATGGACTGCGGGCAGCTGGGGCATTTTCTTTCCATGCAAAAGCTGGTCAAACTCAGAGAAAAATACTCCCACCTGCAATTCGATGAGACGACATGATGTCGATATGACGGGATAAGGGGATCTGATATCTGAAAATTCAAGGGCTGCAGATGAATTTTCAATGATTTCTTCTTTGGAAAAATTTATTCGTCGTACCGGACTTCCACCAGGGTCAAACCCCTTGCCGGAGCGGACTGACCGGCCTTGCGGCGGTCTTTGGCGTCGAAAATGACCGGAATGTCTTCAACGGCTATTTTGCCGCGCCCCACATCGATCAGGGTGCCGACGATGTTGCGGACCATGTAGCGCAGAAAACTCCTGCCCTTGATCTCGAAAATCATTTCCTCACCCTTTTTTTTCAAGGTGAAGCTGGTGATTTCCCGCAGGCGTTTTTTTTCCGGCTCGTCTGATGTGAACGAACTGAAATCGTGGGTGCCGATGAAGTAAGGCAGGCAGAGGCGCATTTTCGGGATGTTGAAGGGATAGGGAAGATGGGCTTGATAGCGGATGGAGAAAGGAGAGGGCGTCTGACCGAAGAAGAGTCTGTAGCGATACGTTTTACTGACTGCACCATACCGGGCGTTGAAGGATATGTCGGCCAGCTCACAGGTTTTGATGCGAATGTCTTCTGGAAGAATGGAATTGACCGCCCGCTGAAGGGATTCGGCGGCAATGGGTATGGAAAGATGAAAATTGGCCACCATGCCTTCGGCGTGAACGCCTGAATCCGTCCGGCTGCTGCCGGTGACCAATATCTTGTCTTTGGCGATGATGGTCAGGGCTCGGGTCAGTTCCCCCTGCACGGTGGGAGTCCGGTCATTCTGGAATTGCCAACCGCAGTAACGGGTTCCGTCAAACTGAATGGTGACTCTGTAATTTCGTTTTTGCGACACTGTTACCCGCGATTCCGTAACAAAGGCTCATCAGGAAAAGTCAAAGGCAAAATAAATAAGGTGTTATATTGCTTTTTCGATTTTTTCGCTGCGGATGCAAGATGTGCAAACCCGGGCTGTTTTGCAACTGCCGTTCTCCATGACACGAATCTTCTGCAGATTGGGCAGCCAACGCCGCTTGGTCAGTCTATGGGAATGGCTGATGTTGTGTCCACTCATCGGTTTTTTACCGCAAACGTCGCATACTTTTGACACAGTCGGCCTCCTGTTTTTTTCTTAATCGGGAAATGTAGGCATTTTACTAGAAAACGATTGGAAAGGCAAGTTTTTTTGCGGACACGTGTTTCGTTATACTCCGATGGGACCGAAGGGCCTCTTTTTTTATTGAAGAAGAGGTCGGTTTGTGTTAGATTGGGTGCATGAAACAGGCGGCACTTGAAAAACTGTTGCGCTTCACCAAACAGTTTATAAAACTGCGTACCATGGGGCATTTGTGGAATGCCTTCAAAAAACTTCATTATGCCGATGTTGCATCTTTGCTGGAGCAACTCAGCCCCAGTGAGCAGGATATCATCCTCAAGCTTTTTTTCGATCGGAACATCGAAATGGATCGTCTGGCGGAAATCATCAGTGAGATCCGATCCGAGGTTGCGGTGGAAATGCTGGCCCGGCTGCCGGTGGAACGAACTGTGGGCATTCTGGATGTTCTTTCTTCCGATGATGCCGCCTCGCTGGTTTCCATGTTTCCTGAAGAGCAGCAGTTGGAACTGTTGAAACGGATGAAGAAGGAGGACGCCGTCGATGTCGGCGAACAACTGGCCTATCCCGAGGAATCTGCCGGTCGTATCATGTCTTCCGATTTCCTGGCCCTCGATGAATCCACAACCGCCGGGGATGCCATCGCCGCAATCCAACTGGCCGGAGAGGATGTCGAAGTCCCTTTCTATCTGTACGTCATCGATGCGGAACAACGGTTGAAAGGGGTGGTCTCCCTGAAGCAGGTCATCTTGGTCAAACCCAAGTTGACCCTGAAGGAAATCATGACCCCCGAGGTATACAAGGTGGATGTCTATACCGACCAGGAGGAGGTGGCGGCCGTGGTGGCCAACTACAACCTGCTGGCCATTCCGGTGGTGGATGAGTCGGACCGCCTGGTGGGGGTGGTTACGGTGGACGACGTGGTGGACATCATTCACGACGAAGCCACCGAGGACATCTACAAGCTGGCCGGTGTGACCACCGATTACAGCATCGATCTCTCTTTTTTCAAATCCCTGGGCAAGCGCATCCCTCTCCTGCTGCTCAGTCTTCTGACCACTTCCCTTTCGGCCTGGGTCATATTCAGTTTTCAGACCACACTGACCATGAAGATCAGCCTGACCATTCTCATGACCATCGCTCCGGCCATCGGCGGGGTGGTGGGCAATCAGACGGTGGCCATCATGGTCCGGGAGATCGTTCTGGGAAACCTGGAGTGGAAAGGATCGGGTAAGATCCTGCTCAAGGAGCTGGGTGTGGCTGCGGGCAGCGGTATCGCCATCGGCGGCCTGGGCTCGGTCATCGCCTCTCTGCTGTTCGGTGAGTGGAAGCTGGGGGCGGTTTTCGGCGGAGCCATTCTGCTCAACCTGTTCAGCGCCGGTCTTTTCGGTATGCTGATCCCTTTGGGGCTGCGTCGCCTGAAAATCGATCCAGCTCTGGCATCGGGCATGCTGGTCACCATGCTGACCGATGTCGGTGGTTTGTTGGGATTTCTGGGCCTGGCCAGTATTTTTCTGCTGCATTAACCATAGCTAAATGCCGATCGCCAGTATCAAAGCCCTTGTTTTGGGAACGGCACCTGTCGCCGAACAGGACCGGGAAGTCTTTCTCCTGACGGAAAAAGGGGAGTTGAGAAGAGCGGTGGCTCCCGGAGCCCTGAAGGGCAAGAACCGTTTCGGAAGCCTGCTGGAGCTCTTCTGCTTCAGCGATTTTGTCTACTATTGGCGCGAGGACCGCGTGAGCTGGACATTGAGCAAGGGTGACCTGCTGGTCAGTCGCTTCCGGCAGCTTTCCGAACCTGAAAATCTTTTTTACGGCGTGTTCATCGCGGAAGTCCTGTGGCGTTTCCATTCCCATCAGCAGGAGCATCCCAGGCTTTTTCGCCTGGTCAATTCCCTGCTCACCGTTCTGGATGCCGGGCTTCCCCTGCGGGAAATGCTGCCCTATTTCATGATTTGGGTCCTGAGGCTGGAGGGTTTGCTGTTTTCCGCCGAAAAGTGCAGCAGCTGCGGTGAATCTCTGGGAAACAACGGCGGCTGGCTGCGGGATGACAGCCGGGGGCTGCTCTGTCATCGATGTCGGAAACGGGAGGCAAATCATATCGGCCCGGAGTGGCTGAACTACATCCTCTGGACCCGGCACAACGCTCTCACCGCCGAGACGGTGAAAGAAATGGCTCTTTCTGCACGCCCGGATTTCAAACGGTTCGTCAACTGTCTCAAAGAGGTGATGGAGGCTCACGGGGAGCTGCGCTTCAAGACGCCGCTGCCGTAGATAGAGTTCGGGAATGAGGGCGAACGAACCGCGCAACTACATTTCGGAGATCTTGAACCGTTCCACCGTGCTTTTCAGCTCATCCGACTGATGAGAGAGATCTTCGGATGTCTGGGCCACCTCGCTGATGGCCTTGACCGATTCACTGCTGGCCCGTGAAATTTCCTGGATGCTGTGGTTCACCGACAGAATGGTGTCACTGTGTTCCTTGAAGGAGTGGGCCACATCGGCGCTGGCTGCCAGGATCTGTTCGCTGGACTGGATGATCTGTTCGAGCAGCAGCAGAGAATCGTGGCTCAGATCACTGCTTTTATTGACTTCGCCGGACGCCTTCTGCATCTCGATTACGGCCTCCTGGGTCTCCCGGCTCAGACCGCTGACGATTTTGAAAATTTCATCGCTCGATTCGGCTGAACTTTCGGCCAGTTTTCTCACTTCGTCGGCGACAACGGAAAAGCCTCTTCCGGCTTCTCCGGCTCTCGAAGCTTCGATGGCCGCATTCAGCGCCAGCAGATTGGTCTGCTCGGCGATGCTGCTGATGAAACCCGTGATTTCGACAACTTTCTTCATCGAATGGCTCAGGGAGGTGAGTACCTCCTTCAGGCGATCGGTATGGGTTTTGATCGTTCCCAGGGAGTTGATGGATGTCTGGATCGTTCCTGCACCGTCGCGGGTCAAGGCGCTGGCGGCTTCGGCTCCTGCACGCATACTCCCGGTAAGCTGCCGGATCTTATCGACCGTGGCGGCGATTTCTCTGATCGCTTCCTCGATCATCTGCATCTGACCATTCTGCTCTTCAAAGGTGGCCGACAGCTGCTCGGTGGTGGCCGACATCTGGTGTGAGGCCGAGCTGACGGATATGGTGTTCTGTTTGACCATGCCGACCATCATCTCCAGCTTGGCGATGAACAGGTTGAAGTTTTCGGCCAGGCAACCGATCTCGTCTTCTCCGCTGATTCCGAGACGGGCGGTCAGGTCTGCTTCGCCGCTGGCGATGGAGCCCATCATTCGGTTGACCTGCGCCAGGGGGCGGATGCGCCTGGAGATACTCCACAGCAGGAGAATGGCCATCAGGAAGAGAATCCCCAGCCCGGAGATCGTCATGGACTCCTGAATACTCGCGATGGCCCGCTGACGGCGTTCTTCGGTCTGGGCGAGAGAGAAGTAGCCGAGCAGATTTTCGCTCTGGGGCTGTTTGATCGCCATGCTGAAAAGAGAGGCTTTTTGTCCGTTCAGTGTGATTTCCTCGGTGATAACTTCACCGAAACCTTCCGGCAGCTTTTGAGGTTCCAAGCGGTTTCCGTAATGGCGCAGCACCTGTTTCTGCTTGTCCATCACCTGGGTGGCCAGGATGGCGCTGTCCTCCCTGAGGCTCTGCATCTGCATGTCGATGGCCTCGAAATCGGAAAAAAGCAGCAGAGGAGCCAGGTTGTGTACCATAATGCGACTCAGGCTCTCGCCCTTGATCCGATCGATGTGGTGGATCTGTGCGGAACTCCGTGACACGGCCAGGAAAGTGAAGGCTGAAATGGCCAGAAAGAGGCCGGCCACGATCAGCAGGGTGAACTGGGCGCGAAGGCTGCTCTTGATTTTACGGATCATGATATCACCTCTTTTATCGCGTTTCCGACCGCTGCCGGCTGAACAGAGCCAGAACGGGAATCAGAAGGATGATGTCGCGCACCAGGGCCTTCTGAAGGGTATCCTCTTTGAGGAACGTGAAACAGCCGCAATCGATTTTCAGCCCGCGGGCCATGGTGATGAGGATGACGGCGATGAATAGCAGCAGCAACAGACCGGTCAGCAGGACTGCGCCCCTGGGCCAGTGATCGATCAGCAGGCAGAGCCCGAGCAGGAATTCCAGCCAGGGCAGAAAATGACCGAACAGAGGAACGAGAAAGGCCGGCAGAAGGCGATAGGCGGACACAGCCTTGATGAATTCCGGGATGTCCAGTATTTTCCCCAGGGCCGATCCGATGAAGACGAGAGCCAGAAGAATACGGCAGGCATGGATGAATCCCGGGGTATGATGCAGTCTCTTGATGTTCACGGTTGATCTCCGGTAACGATGGTATTTCCGGTTTCTTCCCATTCGGCGTATCCGGCCCGGTACAGCAGGAT
>CAYMND010000049.1:0-10969 GCA_964391685.1 uncultured Clostridia bacterium
ATCTCCTGGGTCTGAGGGGCGAATTCCTGTACCGTCTCTACGGACGTCCGGCTCTGATCCCGGACCGATGCCTTGCCGGCTTTGTAGCCGAGATAGGTCAGCAGAAAGCCCAGGAGAATCACCGCCACGATCATGATGACGATGTGAATCAAGGTGATACGAATTTCCAGATACGGCCGCTCATCCTGTCTCATGTTTACACCCTCGTTGACGCAGACTCGTCATGTCGGCACACTCTGCGTTTCAATCGGTGTCATTATAGGTAAAAAAAAGTTCTGGTTCAAGGATTGTCATGACTCTTTTTGAACTTTATTCACAGGCTGACCGTACCAAGTTTTTTCAGTGTGATCGAGGAGTGAACATGGATGCACGTTCTGCTCTCATTTTAGGGGATCGTTTCGGAAGAATGCTCATGGTTTTCTTGTCGGGGCTGGCGACGGCTCTTCTTTTTCCGTCACAGATGGAATATCACTCGCCTGCCCGTATCGGTGAATGGCTGCAGACTCACAAGGGAATTCACGGTGAGGTGATGAATGTGGAGGTTCTGGCGACCTCTCCGGGAAATCGGCCGGTTTTTCTGGTCAGGATCGCCGGGAAAGGGACCGGAGACCCGACTGACCGCCCGGCTGTTCTGGTGGTGGCTAATCCTTCCGGTCATCTTCCCATTGCCAGCGAGAGCGCTCTGGGCCTGATCGAATATTTGCTGGCAGACCCGGTTCGTTATCGGGATACCAGCTGGTATGTGGTCCCCTCCCTGAATCCTGATGCCCATGATGCTTTTTTTGCTCCTTGCAGAACATTGGTCCGTGTAAATGACCGTCCGGTAAATGATGATCGGGACGACCTGGAGGATGAAGATCCGGTTGACGATCTCAACGGTGACGGTTTCATCACCCAGATGAGGGTAGTCGATCCCGAGGGCCAATGGGTGGCCGTAGAAGGTGAACCGCGTCTGATGCGCAAGAAGGACTTCCTGAAGGGAGAGAAAGGCGTATTTCGCCTGTATCAGGAGGGGCTCGATAACGACAGGGATGGTATGATCAATGAAGATGGCCGAGGCGGTGTCGACCTGGGAATCAATTTTCCTCATCTTTTTCCGGATCGGCTCCCTCATGCAGGTGATTGGCCCGGTAGCGAGAGCGAAACTTTTGAACTCATCCGTTTCGCAACGGCGCATCGCGAGATCGCCATGACCCTGGTTCTTGGTGAGACCAATTTCTGTTATAAGCCTCCCCGAAGCGATCGGAAGAGCCGGACCGATTTCTCTAAAATAAAGGTTCCGGAGGAGATCGGTAGGCGTCTTGGTCTGGACTCGAGCAGAACCTATACTCTACAGGAGATCGTGACCGCAACCCGGGAAACGGATCAGCCGGAAATGAAACTGAGAGGCGCCATGGTGGTTCCTCTTCTCGGCCTCGGGCCAGTAGTCAACCCCTTGCCGGAAGATCTTGTTTTCTATGAAGAAATAACCAGAAAATACAGGAAGTTCTTGAGAGAAAAGGGAATCCCGGTGGAACGGCACGACCCCCGAAAGGCACTCGATGGCAGTTTCGAACTCTGGAGCTATTACCAGCTTGGTCTGCCCTCGTTCAGTCTCGATTGCTGGTGGATTCCAAAAAAGGAAAAAAAGAAAACAGATGTGACAGAAACGCCTAAAACCGATGACGGAAAGGAAACCTGTGGGCCGGACCCGGTGGAGGAGTCGCTGTTGCACTTCTGTGACGCCAATCCCGAAGAGCAAGGATTTGTACCCTGGACAAAAAGCAGCCATCCTCTTTTCGGTGAGGTGGAGATCGGAGGATTTGTTCCGTATTTCGATCAGAATCCCCCCCGGAAAGACATCGACGGTGCAGTGGAATCCCAGCTCTCATGGATCGTGGAACTCGCTGCCAAACGTGCCAGCCTGGCTATTCATTCCTCCAGGGTTGTTGAGGAAGGCGCGGGCCTGTTTCGTATTTCCACCTGGATCGAGAACAGAGGGCTGCTTCCTTACCCGACGGCTATGGGTGCCTGTAACGGACGTACGAAACCGATATTCGTCGTGCTCGATGGAGAGGGGATTGAGTATCTGTCCGGAAGGAAGAGGGAACGGATCTATTCCGTCGGCGGTCATTCGACCAGAAAGATTGAGTGGCTGATTCGGTCGAAGAAGCCGCAGCGGTTGCGCATCAGTATGAGCAGCGATTATGCCGGAGGCGCAGTGAGTTTTGTCAGGGTTGGAGGAGCTTCATGAGCAGGGGAACTGTATCGGCGGTTTTTTTATTGCTTTTGACGGGAATGATTTTTCCGGCGGGAAGGAACCAGACGGAGATCCCCCTTCGGTTCGATCACTATTACGATGACGCCGAAGTGAATGCGGCACTGAATGCCTTGTCTTCAGCCTATCCGGAATTGACCAGACTGGATGTGGTGGGAAATTCCGAAGAGGGGCGGCCGATTCTGTGCTTGACTCTCAACAATCGAAAAACCGGTGACTACTTAGAAAAACCGGCCCTTTACGTGGACGGTAACATTCATGGGAACGAGATCCAGGCCGGTGAGGTTTGCCTGTATCTTGCCGATTACCTGCTCGGTCAGTACGGAAAGAACGAGCGGCTCACCGCATTGCTGGATCGTTCGGTATTCTATATCGTACCGGTGGTCAACGTAGATGGTCGACACCATTTTTTTCACGGAGTGGCCAGTGCCTGGACCGGAAACCGCAGCCTGCGTATCCCCGTTGATGATGACGGGGACGGTCTGACAGACGAAGACGGTCCGGATGACCTTGATGGCGACGGCACGATTTCAACGATGCGCAAGCGGGATCCTCTCGGCGATTGGAAAAGTGATCCGGAAGACAGGCGCCTGATGGTGAAAATCAAGCCGGGTGAAGAAGGGGAATGGCTCAATCTTGGCGATGAGGGGCTTGACAACGACAGCGACGGAGCGGTCAACGAGGATGGCGAGGGGTATGTGGACGGCAACCGCAACTGGGGATTCAATTGGCAACCGTCCTATGTACAGCGGGGGAGCGGAGACTATCCTTTCTCCGGAGCTGGAATCCGAGCCTTGGCACGGTTCATCCGTCGACGTCCCAACATTTGTGTGGCCTGGGCCTTTCACAACTGCGGCGGCATGATCCTGCGAGGACCCGGTGCCAAGGAGCAGGGGGAGTATCCCCGTGCTGACATTGCGGTTTACGATTACCTGGGGCTGAATGCGGAGAAGATGCTGCCGGGATATCGGTACCTGATTTCCTGGAAAGACCTCTATGCCACCTACGGTGATTTTGTTGAGTGGATGGTCAATGTGAATGGAACCCTGGGATTTGTCGGGGAGTTATTCAACAGCTCGAGCGAAACTTTCAGAAGCAACAAGGAACTTCAGGTGAATAAAGGAGACCCGGAGGATGACCTTTTTTCCGATCGCATCGAACGGGACCGGGAACGACTCAAATTCAGCGATTATCTGGCTCACGGTGAGTTGTACAAGACCTGGACTCCATATCGACATCCGGTTTACGGAGACATCGAGATCGGCGGCTGGGTCAAGATGAGTTC
This sequence comes from uncultured Clostridia bacterium, assembly GCA_964391685.1. Taxonomy (GTDB): domain Bacteria; phylum Acidobacteriota; class Aminicenantia; order UBA2199; family UBA2199; genus CAYMND01. Next base: position 3,543 of record CAYMND010000049.1, read on the forward strand.
ACGGCTTCCCGCACTGTTCATGCTGGAGGAGCTGGTTCATCGGAATGCCGCCGCCGTCATCTTCACCGCTGAGCATTTGCCCGATGTCAGATTGGAAAAGGTGTCCGTCACTTATCTTGGAAACGGTCTCAGCCGGGTCCGCGTCCGACTGCGCAATCCCAAGGGAGTGCCGACCATGACCGCATTGGCCGAAGACCGGCGCCTGTATCCGCAGGACATGCTGCGGGCTCGGGGACTGAAGATTGCGGCAGGAGGACCGGTATTGGATCAATTCAACAACCGAACCGATTACAAGCGGTACAAACCGGAATTGCAGTTTTTGAGCCTTCCGGCTTTCGGGGTCAGGCTCTTTGACTTTCTGGTGGAAGGGTTTGGACGCCTGACTCTGGAATACAGCTCACCTCATGCCAAAAACCAGAGATTGATGATCGATGTGCCAGAGGGAGAATAGAGCCCTGTAAGGCCAATGGGACTTATTTTCTCTTCAAGCTAATCTTCCTCGAAATAGCGTACGATCGACGGAGTTACGTCGGCGATGGATTCGATGCGGTCGGCGATGACGTTTCTTCTGTGCCCCCAGACCCATAGAGGCACCGGATTGCGGCTGTGACCCGGATGATCCATTTCTTCGATGTTTCCGTGGTCACTGCAGATGAGTACCGCATGCCGGTTGGGATCCAGGGCGGTGCAGACGGCCGATACAAAGACCTCCAGTTCCCGGACCAGGGTGACGGCATCGTCGAGCCTGCCCCGGTGGCCAGTCTGGTCGCTTAGAAAAAACTCGTACAGGGTCAGTCCCGGAAGCGCACTGCCCGCTCTACCCAGAATCGTGCCGGCTTGTTTGGGGCTCAACTCGGGCAGATCGGCGCCGCGAGCAATGAGAGAGCGGTTCGAGAAATCCTGATAAAGAGATTGTTCCCGCTGAATGTCCTGTTCCGAGGACGGTTTTTGACCGATGCTGAGCATCATGACCGTTGTGGCGGATATGCGTCGTCGGAATGGGGTGGGAAAGTCCTGTGAGAAATGAACGGTACCACTTTCATCCAGACTTAGATGGGGCGGCTGGAACAGGTCGGCGTGATAGGGGTAGGCGTTGAAGAAGCGGGCCCGGTGGCCTTTGGCGATGACCTGTTTGAGCAGATTGTGTTCCGAAAGAAGCCGGCGCATCTCACGGGTAGGGTAGCTGCCGGAATGTTCGCCACTGATTCGGGGGTAGGGTATGCCGGTGAAAAGAGTTGTCTGACCTGATCCGCTTTGAGGAATTCCGGGAACGCCGAATACGGCATCGATCGCCTTGAGACGGAACGGGAGGCCAACGACTTTTTGAATGGGAAAATAAAAGGGGATCAGCTCGCTGGCCAGAAGCCGAAAGGGGTTGGTTTCTTCTCTTTCACCGCTGATACCGACGCCGTCGAGAAATATGAAAATCAGGCTCTTGTCGGGCATGTCAGAATTTGTGCCCTTGGGGATCAATCCAGATGACTTCTCTTTCCAGGACGATTCCCGTGGCGGCCTTCACCCGGCTCTCGATCAAGCGGCTGAATTCGGCGAGTTCGTCAAGATCGGCCCGGCCGAGGTTGACGATGAAGTTGGCGTGTCGGGAAGATACCTGCAGATCTCCCCGGCGGTAGCCTTTGAGTCCGCATTGATCAATCAGTTTTCCTGCACTGATACCGTCTTTCCCGGGTTTCGGGTTTTTGAAGAAGCAGCCGGCCGAGGGTTCAGTCACCGGATGGTTTCCCAATCGATACAAGATGTTTTCACGCATCCGGCGGCCGATTTCCCTGCCGGTGGATGCCTTGGTCCTGAATTTGGCCCGCAGAACGATTTCTGAGCCGTATTTGATGCGGCAGCTGCGGTATGAAAAGGAGAAGTCCGCCGCTGACCAGGTCTTTTGCTGGCCTTCGGCGTCAATGATTTCAGCCGAGAGCAGCCGGTCTCCCAGAGATTCGCCGAAAGCGCCGGCGTTCACCGCCAATGCGCCGCCGACTGTGCCGGGGATCCCGATGAGAAATTCCAGCCCGGCATGCCGATGGACATGACACCAGCCCATGAGTCCGGCAATGGTACAGCCGCTCTCGACCTGGATCGTTTCCGAATCGGTCATCGATACCGCATTTCCGGTGAAGCGGAGCACCGTCAACTCCTCGGCTTTCGGAGGGAGAACGATATTGCTTCCGCAACCGACCAGGATAAAAGGCTCCCGGCGAGAGCGGAGATTCCGGACCTGTTCGATCAGTTCGTCGTCCCGGTCCGTTTCGATCAGTTGTCGCAGAGGACCGCCCATGTGAATGGTGGTCAGCTGTCGTCCTTCGATTTTTTCGGTGATCTGCATTTACTCTTGCCGGTCAGGATTTGGGAAGAATTTTTTGAGGAATTGATCCAGGGCGGCGTTCATCAGTTGTTCCTGATCGTACACTGTGAAGGACGTTTCGCGGGTCAGAACGGGACGGTTGTGACTGAGGCTTTCTATGCGCAGAATATAACTGCCGGCGATTTCCGGTTTCCAGACCGGGATCTGTGAGCCGGATGAGTCCACCTGGGCTGACCAGACGGTATTGCCGGTTTTGTCGACAATGCTCAGCCGGTGTTCCGGCTTGATCAGATTGATGCTGGTCAGTTCGATGGGCAGAAGAGCGCCTTTCGGGAATTCGGCCTTGGGGGGAATTGAACTGCGGACATCGAAAAGAGTGGACGCCCGAAAAAGTTTCAATTTTCTGTCTTCATCCCGATCGCTGAAAACCAGACTTTCCGCGTCGAGCAGGAACGGGGGCTGCGGCTGTACACCCAGAGGATGCTCGGCCAGAAGACCGCCCCGATGGTCGTAGATTTTCAGGTGAACCGAATCACGAATCCGGACCGGGACGATTATTCTCTTCTCCAGAATCAAGGGGGGGCACAGGGGCAGACCTCCGAACGAAACATACCATACCTGCGTGCCGTTGGCTTTTATGGCGGCCATGGTTGATGACCGGGTGACAGCCAGTGCCAGATTTTCGAACTCCACCACAGGATAGAGGATCTGGTGGTCCATCTGTTTTTCCCAAACCAGGGAAAAGTCGTCGAGACGATATTTCCGAAGGCGGTGATCCGCATCCGTGGCCCATAGATGGCTGTCGGTCATTACAGCCGGTCCTTCGAGCGGGACGGTCAGATTCTTTGCTTCGAAGGCTGTTTGCCCCGGCAGCCTTGTGAGGATGACCGTACGGCACAACAGTCGGATGCGCTTGTCCTTGTGCTCCCTCAGGGCAAGAAAGTCCTGTGCGTCAATACCGGTTTCCACCCTTTTCCCGTCTTCGAAAGAGAGCCACCAGAGACGATCCTGAAGAGAATAGATCAGGCCGCTTGGACATGCCGCCACCAGACGGATGGCTTCGGGCAGCTGCAGAGGACGAAGGGAAACCCCGCTGTTGGAAACGTCAACTTCGGCCGTCTGGCTTTCGCTCTGTATCAGAAACCGGCCGGGACCGATCGGAACGGCCATTCGGATGGTCTGATTGAGATCGAGGCGCTTGTTCCCGGACGGAGTTTCGATCAACGAACCGTTTTCGCAGAGAGTGAAAAGATGTTCCTGCACCGGGAGGATCAGGATTGCCGAATCCGGCAGTGAAACCAGTTCGGATTTTTCCAACGGCGCCGTCATGGGGGGGACGGTTTCGATCCGTGAACGGCAGGAGCTGAGACACATTGCGGAAACGAGTACGACAGCCAGGGGGATTTTCGTCATTTCCTGAATTATAATGAATGCACGAAATCGGGTCAATGATGCGCCGGCATCTTTCTTTGCCGGAGTACATTGCCAGGGATTCAACTTTTGTTATAATGGGTTGACCTGATAACGGCGGCGAAGGAATATGAAGCGAAGAGTCTTGAAATTGTTGCTATGGCTTGCGGGAACCGGGATTCTGGTCGCCGCGGCCTGGTTGATGCTGATGCCCGGTCCCGTAGAGAAGATCCAGAAGAGGGAGGCTGACGGTGAAGGGGTGGAAATCATCAGTTTCACCGCCGGGAACAAGAAGCAGATCCGGATCAGTGCCCGTCGTCAGCGGAATGCAGAAGGAAACAACCGTTACTTTGATGATTTCGAAGCGGAGCTGGAGCCCAAAAGCCCGAAGAGTGAAACCATCCACGTGTATTCCCGGATTGCTTACCTTTTCAATGACGATTACAACATCGAGATGAAGGACAATGTCCGCATCGAATCGAAGTCGCTGCTTCTGACCGGTCCTTATCTGCTGCTGAAAGAGAAGAATTACCTGACCGGAGACCGGGAGATGGACTTCCGTCTCAACCAGGTTACGGGGAAGGCCGGAAAAGGGCTCAACTACAACATGCTCACGGAGATCATCAAGTTGTTCGAAGTTGCCGGAGTCATGGACTGGGAGGGCGAGCCGCACCATTTCAAATGTCAGGAACTGACCATCACCCGGACCAGTCATCGTATGCATTTCAAGGGGGATGTGGTTATCGAGGGTGCGGGCAGGAAGTTGGTCTGCCAGCGCATGGCCGTCGATTTCGATGACCAGATGAAGGAAACCCGGGCTGTATTGGCGGTGGAAAACGTTCAGCTCTTTTCCTACCCCCTTCCCGGAGATGAAGACAAGAACCGGTACGCCTACAAAGCGGGGCGTATGAGTGGAACGTACGAGAACGGTATTTTGAGGGAATCGGAATTGCGACAGTCGGTTGAACTGAAGATTTTCACTCCGAAAGGAGAGGTGACCGGCAGTTCCAATGTCTTTTTCGTACGACTCGATCCGGCTGCTGGCAGCATCCGGCAGGTGGAGATGCCTGGAAAGGGTGATTGGTCCTACCGGGGGAAGAAGCGGAACTTCGAAGTCACGGGCGACCGGGGACGTTTCGATTTTGATGAGCATGGTGAACTCTCACGCAGTGAGTCCAACGGTTTGGTTTCCTTCAAACTGGACGCTTATTCCGGTGAAGGAGACAAACTGGTATACAGTCCCGGCAGAAACCGGGCCACTGTATCCGGCCCGGGAACATGGATCCGCAAAAAGGGACAGCTGTTTCACGGCAAGAGCATCGAAGTGAACACCGCTCGCAACGCACTGAATTCGAACCAGGGGGTCGCCTCCAGCGTAACGCTCAGGAACCGCCCGCCGTTCAGCGTCGAACCGTTGATGATCCGGGCCGGGACAGTAGACCTGGAGGATCGCCAGGGCAGCATTCGGTATACCGGTTCGGTGGAAGTGACCCAGGAAGGACTCAAGCTTCGCTGCCGGGATCTGCTGATCGCCGACAAGGAGATCTCCGCCGAAGGGAACGTGCTTTTCTCTTTTCGGGACAAAGACCGGGAGGTCCTGCTGAAGGGGGAGAAGATCGTAGTCAGCGGCGGAAAAAAACCGGTAATCGATGTGCGTGAGAAAGCAAAGGTCATCATGGGCGACAACCAGATTCTGGCCGGAGGGCTGGTTTTGAACTGGCAGCCGAACAACCGGGGCATCGGCTCCATCAGCGCAGAGAAAGAGGTCCGCTTCACCGGAGTTGAATACAAAACCGTATCGGATCGAATGATTTGGGATCTGGAAGGCGAGAAAATGCGCTTTACCGGAAACGTCACCGTGGAGAAAGGCAAAGAGTTCCAGAGCCGGGGGGAGGAGGTCGAGATCGACACCAAAACCCAGCAGCTGCGGATTCTGACCCGGAGTTTGAAACGGAACAATTAGCCGGTATCAGTCTTCCATCGGGTGGGTCTCGAAAAACTCTTCGTTCTGGCGCAGGCGGTTGGTGTCGTCCCGGAAGGTGTACAGATCGTCATCGTCAGGGCTCATGATGAGCAGGGTCCGGTCTTCCAGCAGAGGAAAGCGGGTCTGGAACAGGTAGTTGAACAGCAGCCGAAAAATGTTGACCGGTGATATGGTCGGATAGATGAGCTTTTCGTCGATTCCGGGGATCCGCAAGGCGTTGATGATCTGGGTTCGGAATCGGATCCGGGTGTAGAAATTCTTCCAGGCGTCATGGGGCTTTTTGACCGTGGTGTAAGGGCCCTCGTCGGCCTGGATGATGATGACCGGTTTGTGGTCGCTGACCCGGTCGATGGTCTCGATCATCCTCAGAATCTGGCTGTTGGCGAAACGGATGCTGTCGAGATAGATATCCGGGTCGGTTGTGACATCTCTTTTTCTGCCGATGTTGAGGGAACCGTCGGCTTTGTAATAGTATGGAGGGTGGGTGATCAGAAAGTGGCAGAAGACGAATTTGGGCCCCGGCTCGGTGGCGCTGTCCAATACGGCCTGGATCTGGTTCAGGGGTTTCTGGGCGTCGATATCCACTGCGTTATGGGTCCTGGCTTTGCTGAGCTCGGCTTCCTTCCGGCGGACGACCAGGTCGATCCAGGTGGTCTTGAGCAGCTTGTATTCGAACTCGCTGAGGTCCCACCTGGCCATGATGGAGGAGATCGGATCGTAATAGAAGACTTTGTCGGCGTGTCGGTTGGTCCGGGTGGGTTCCCACCAGCTGCCGATATGGATGTAGCGGTACCCCAGCGCCTTGAGGTAACGGGGGACCACGGCTTCCTTGATCAGGTTGTAGATGTAGGTTTTGTCCTTTGTCTTCCTGCAGTTTTCCAGTTCATCGAAATACCGGGCGTTGAGGCTCGAAGCCAGTGAAAGGAAGGTGTAGGGGAAATTGGTCATGCTGCGGTCGGCGATGGTGAATCCTTTTTCCCGGAGCTTCTCATCGAACGCACTGTTGTCGAAATTCAGGAACTGCTTCAGGGAGCGGCTGCTGGCGTACCGATCAAATATCAGGTAATAGATATCCGGCCGGTGGAGATTCTCCAGCGGTGTTTTCAGGCTGGCCTCCATCTCCGGTGGGAAGGCGGTGGTTTCTGAAAGACGGATGTCGCTGGTTGCACTGTCTCCCAGGTGGTAGAAGGCGATTTTCCCGACGGGCATGAGGAAGAGTACCAGCAGAATGAGAGTCAGGGGACCGTGAAGGTTTTTCAGGCTGGATCGGATCCTGATCAGCAGCAGAAACAGACCGACGAAGAGCAGGCCGTAGCCGATTTCCACTGCCAGCGGCACTTTCTCCGGAAAGAGGGTGTAAACGATGTGTCCGTAGCTGAACAGGAAAAACCAGGACAAGGTCAGGATCAGAGGGGCCTTGACACGGATCCCGGGGATGATGCTCAGCAGCAGCCAGACCGCCAGTGTGGCGGCGAAACAGGTGAAGACCGGTCGGATCAGGAGGTCCGGGGTGAGTTCGGTGATGTTGTGGGCGTAGAACTGGGCGATGGGATAGCAAAACATCAACAGGGGGTGGATGTAGGGACTCGATTTGGAAGATATTCCCTTTATCATCTCTTTTCGAACAGGTAGAGGGTCCGCTGGGAATCGCCCACCTTCCGCTTCTCCATGAGCCTGAATTTTTCGTCAAAGGCTTTTTCGAATCCCGGCTGATGATAG